>NZ_JBMIQH010000023.1:0-121447 GCF_056155635.1 Paraburkholderia sp. BR10141
GTTGCCACCGCCAGGACCTGAACCTGGTGCGTCTACCAATTCCGCCACCTGGGCACGTCTTCAAGCTAGAAGAAGATTGTGACGCGATTTCGCGTGCCTGTCAATAAATCTTTTCAAAAAATCTTCATCCCGGGAACGTGGCTGCTGCGTTTTACGCGATAGCAGGGCAGTTGTACTCGCTGCTGCCGCCGGAAATGAAAAAGGCCGGCATGAAGCCGGCCTTTTGAATCTGGTGCCCAAGAGAGGACTCGAACCTCCACAGTGTTGCCACCGCCAGGACCTGAACCTGGTGCGTCTACCAATTCCGCCACCTGGGCAAGGTGTCGTTTGCTGTTCAACGTGTTGTGCAGCAAAGACCAAAATTATAGCGGGATCGGAACGGCTGTCAAGCGTTTTATGGAAGGCGATAAAGCGCGGCTGCCCAGGCGTTGCAGACCGCGTGCAGTGGCCGTCTCGTCGCGCCGCAAGGCCGCTCCCACGGCTCGTAGGGTGCGATGCGAGTGTTAGAATGCCTCGCAGAAGTTCCGCCGGCCAAAGTCCGTGATTCTGGTGCTGCGTGCAGCGTGGCGCACGCAGCGCGAGCGGTCAGGCAATCCACGTACGGGCCGGCAGATTGCAGCACTCGAAGACCGGGCGCCGCCCGCATGTATCGCACATTCGGGCCGCGCGAAATCCGACGTCCACGCAACGAGAACAACCATCGATAAGCCCTTGAGCAAATATCCGTATCCGATTCCCAGCCGCGAAGAGATTCTCGGCGTGCTGCGGACCAGCGACTCGCCGTGCACCGCGAACGATATCGCCGAGGCGCTCTCCATCAAGCGCCAGGAGCGTGAAGGGTTCTTCAGGCGGCTCGCCGCCATGGAGCGCGACGGGCAGATCCGGCTCGACTCGCGCGGCCACTACCAGCTCGCCCATCCTTCGAATTTCGTCGCCGGTCGCGTGCAGGGGCATCGCGACGGCTACGGCTTCCTCGTGCGCGACGACGGGCAGGACGATCTGTTCCTGCCGCAAGGCGAAATGCAGAAGGTCATGCACAACGACCGCGTGCTTGCGCGCATCGTCGGCTATGACCGGCGCGGGCGGCCGGAAGGGCATATCGTCGAAGTCACCGACCGTGCGAACCGCAGTGTCATCGGGCGCCTGCTCAACGAGAACGGCGCGCTGATCGTCGCGCCGGAAGACAAGCGCATCGGCCACGATATCCTCGTCACGCAGAATCCCAAGAAGGCCAAGGTCGGCCAGGTCGTGGTCGTCGAGCTCACCGATTTCCCCAGTCGCCACTCGCAGCCGCTCGGCCGCGTGATGGAAGTGCTTGGCGACATCGACGATCCGGGCATGGAGATCGAGATCGCCGTGCGCAAGTACGGCGTGCCGCACGAGTTCAGCAAGAGCGCGCTCGACGAAGCCGCGAAGCTGCCCGACGCCGTGCGTCCCACCGACATTCGTTATCGCGTGGACTTGCGCGACGTGCCGCTCGTCACCATCGACGGCGAAGATGCGCGCGACTTCGACGACGCCGTGTATTGCGAGCCGATGCAGGTGGGCAAGGGCGAGGGCTTCCGCCTGATCGTCGCCATCGCCGATGTCTCGCATTACGTGCTGCCGGGCGGCGGTCTCGATGTGGACGCGATCGAGCGCAGCACGTCGGTGTATTTCCCGCGCCGCGTGATTCCGATGCTGCCCGAGAAGCTCTCGAACGGGCTCTGTTCGCTCAATCCGCACGTCGACCGCTGTGTGCTCGTGTGCGACATGGTGATCACCGCGCGCGGCGAGATCAAGGCCTACCAGTTCTATCCGGGCGTCATGCACTCGGCGGCGCGGCTCACGTATACCGAAGTCGCGGCGGTGCTGACCAACACCAAGGGCCCCGAGGCCACGCGCCGCGCGGCGCTGCTGCCGCAACTGCAGAATCTCTATGGCGTGTACAAGTCGCTCTTCGCTGCGCGCCAGAAGCGCGGCGCGATCGATTTCGATACGACCGAGACGTACATCGTCTGCAATGCGCAAGGCAAGATCGAGCAGATCGTGCCGCGCCAGCGCAACGATGCGCACAAGCTGATCGAAGAGTGCATGCTCGCGGCCAACGTGTGCGCGGCGGACTTCATGAAGCGCCACAAGCACCCGGGCCTGTACCGCGTGCACGCGGGGCCGACCGCCGAAAAGCTCGAAAACCTGCGCACCTTCCTGCGTGGCATGGGCCTTTCGCTCGGCGGCGGCGACACGCCGCACGCGAGCGACTACGCCGCGCTGATGGCGCACATCCGCGACCGCCCCGACGCGCAGATGCTGCAGACCATGCTGCTGCGCTCGATGCAGCAGGCCGTGTACAGCCCGGACAATATCGGTCACTTCGGTCTTGCGTACGAGGCTTACGCGCACTTCACGAGCCCGATTCGCCGCTATCCCGACCTGCTCACGCACCGCGCGATCTACGCGATCCTGCAGGGCAAGAAGTACCAGCCGCAGGCGCCCGAGGGCGTCGAGCTCAATACCGCGCTCTCGCCGCGCGCCCGCGCGCTGCAGGCCGAGGACGAGGAGAAGCGCGGCAAGCGCGCCCGCGGCGCCAACACGGCGATCTGGGAAGAACTGGGCCTGCACTGCTCGGCGAACGAGCGCCGCGCCGACGAAGCCTCGCGCGACGTCGAAGCCTGGCTCAAGTGCTACTTCATGCGCGACAAGCTCGGCGAAGAGTACGGCGGGATGGTGAGCGGCGTGACATCGTTCGGCATTTTCGTGCAGCTCGACGCGCTCTTCATCGAAGGTCTGGTGCACGTGACGGAACTGGGCTCGGACTACTTCCAGTACGACGAGATCAAGAACGAACTGCGTGGCGAGCGCACGGGCATTCGCTATCGTCTGTCGGACCGCGTGCGCGTGCAGGTGAGCCGCGTGGATCTCGACGCACGCAAGATCGACTTCCGCCTCGTGCGCGATACGCCCGTGAAGCCGGGCGGCAACCGGCCGATGCCGGTCGACAAGAGCACCATGGAAGGTGGACCGCGTGTGCGCGCGCTGCCGGGCGGCGACATGGCGCGCCAGAAGAAGGCTGCGCCGGCGCCGAGCGTCGCGGTGAAGGAGGCGCGCGCGGCACGCGGCGCCGCCAAGACCGCGAAGAAGCGCTCGGCCGTGAAGCCGGCGCCCAAGAAGCAGGCGCCGCGCAAGAAGCGCTGAGCGCCATGCATGCGGAGCGTCAAACGCGCTCCGCAGCCAGTACCTATCCGGGCCGCGCCGCCGTGCGCGTGCCCGGTTTTTTCACTTGCTTGCCGCGCCGGGTTTTGCCGCATGGGCGCGCGGCTTGCATACGCCGGACCGCACGATGCGGCCGGCTGACTATCGTTGCTGGCGGCGCTGTGTCTGCGCCGCGAAACGTTCATCAGGGGTTGTCTCAGTCATGTCACGTCTCAAGGTTCTTTACGGGTTTCATGCGGTGACCGCACGCTTGCGGCACGACGCGTCCACGGTCGAGGATGTCTACTACGATCCGACGCGCCGCGACCGCCGCATGCAGGACTTCCTGCACACCGCGAAGGAAGCCGGCGCGCGCGTGATCGCAGCCGACGAAACGCGTCTCTGGGGTCTCGCGCACACGGAGCGCCACCAGGGCGTGGTGGCCCGCGTGCACGATTTGGCGCTCGCGCAGAATCTCGCGGAGCTGCTCGACGGCATCCAGGGCTCGCCGCTCTTGCTCGTGCTCGACGGCGTGACCGATCCGCACAATCTCGGCGCGTGCCTGCGTGTAGCCGACGCGGCCGGCGCGCACGCGGTGATCGCCCCGCGCGACCGCGCCGTCGGTCTGAACGCCACGGCCGCGAAGGTGGCGAGCGGCGCGGCGGACACCGTGCCCTATATCACCGTGACGAACCTCGCGCGTGCGCTGCGCGAGCTCAAGGACGCGGGCGTGTGGGTGGTCGGCACCGCCGACGACGCGAGCGCGAGCCTCTACCAGACGAAGCTCGACGGTCCGGTCGCGCTCGTGCTGGGCGCCGAAGGCGAGGGCATGCGCCGCCTCACGCGCGAAACCTGCGACGAAGTCATGCAGATTCCGATGGCGGGCACGGTCGAGAGCCTGAATGTTTCCGTCGCTTCGGGCGTCTGCCTGTTCGAAGCGGTGCGCCAACGCTCGGCCGCGCGCTGACCGCCGGCAGGGTCAGCCGTTTCGCGATCCTGCGAGATGCGGGCAGCCCGTGCCCGCATCTCCGGTAAACTATGCGGATTCCGCGTTTTTCTCCTCCTCGGGCTGTACTCCCATGACTCAAGACGAACTCAAGCAACTGGTCGGCCAGGCCGCCGCCGACTATGTCAACGCGAACGTGCCGGAAGGCGTCGTAATCGGCGTCGGCACGGGCTCCACTGCGAACTGCTTCATCGACGCGCTGGCGGCGAGCAAGGGCCGCTACCGCGGCGCCGTGTCGAGCTCGGTCGCGACCACCGCGCGCCTCGAAGCACACGGCTTCAAGATTTTCGACCTCAACGAGATCGAATCGCTGCCCGTATACGTGGACGGCGCCGATGAAATCGACGGCGCCGGCGCCATGATCAAGGGCGGCGGCGGCGCGCTCACGCGCGAGAAGATCGTGGCTTCGGTGTCGGACGTGTTCGTCTGCATCGCCGATGCGAGCAAGCGCGTCGACGTGCTCGGCCAGTTCCCGCTGCCCATCGAAGTCGTGCCGATGGCGCGCACGGCCATTGGCCGCCGCGTGACGGCGCTCGGCGGCGTGCCGGTGCTGCGCGTGCAAAAGGACGGCTCGCCCTTTATCACCGACAACGGCAACGAGATTCTCGACGTGAAGGGTCTGCGCATCAGCGACCCGCGCACGCTCGAGGCGCATGTCAACGCATGGCCGGGCGTGGTGACGGTGGGTCTGTTCGCCGCACGCGGCGCGGACTTCTGCCTGCTCGGCGGCGAATCCGGCGTCGAGCGCATCGATTACCGCAAGGCCTGAGCGGCCTCGCGCGAGCGGCGCGTGCAACAGGCTTGCGCCTGATTGCCTGTGCGCTGCCGCTCTTTATTCCGGCAGGCCTGCGTGGCCTGCCGAACCGAACGTCGCGATTAATCATTAAAAGAACGCGATTTTCCGGATCTGGTTGTCCGCGCATCTATCTGAGACTTCAATTTGCCCTTCAATTATTTTTGAAAGGGAATCTCCGAATTCAAGGCGTTCGCAATTCGCTACGTTGAGAATCGCACACAAAAATGCGAATGACGTAGCAATAATCTGACTGTCTGAGATATAAATTCACCGTCCGGCGGCGTTATGCAAACAGTTCGCTAAAAGAGACGTCGAAGCGACCGGACAGGGGAAGGGCGGCGCGCGAAAATGCGCGGCGGCCCATGGGTTTCGGTCAGGCGGTGCGCGAAAGTTGCTGGCGTACGCTGCGTGGCGCACGGGGAAATAATGACAACAGCGGGTGTTGAACGATTTGTGTCGGACTACTATTCAATTCGGGTCCGAAAAAAAGGCACAGGGTTTTACGGGGTATTCCTTTTTGCTCTCCGGATTTTCAATTCTGCATGATCGCCTGATTTGTGCGAATGCGTAAAGCTTGGTGGCGTTCTGCGCGCGAATCTAATCTGGTAACTCCATTAAACGGTCTTCCTATATCGGGCTGGTCCGCGGGGATATTCGCGCGTAGTAAATGCAGTGATTTTATCGGCATTGCAATTGAAGTCGTGTTAAATGCGCCCGCACTATCAGGGGGAGTGTGCGCGCATTCATCCAACGTTCCCCTGTTTTATCAGGAAGACCACAATCATGAAGAAGATTCAGGCCATTTCGCTCGCCGCCATGCTCTCTTTCGCTTCGGCTGCCGCATTCGCAGGCGGTGCCGGCGGTATGGGCGCGCCGTCGTCCTCCACCACGTCGGCGGTGGGCGCAGCGGGCGTCGGCTTTGGCGCTACGGCACTCACGTCGAACTCGACCTCGTCGGTCAACGGCAGTTTCACGTCGGCGCTGACGGTGCCGGGCCATATCGACGCTACGGTGTCGCAAGGCAACCAGTCGTTCTCGAACGCGAGCCTCACGTTCGGTTCGAGCTACACGACGCAAAACGGCAACTCGCAGACTTACGGCCAGACGGCTAACGGCAACGTCGGCCAGACCGGCACGACGACCACGAACCAGAATTCGTCGACGCTCGGCTTCACGAGCGCCACGCAGTCGGGTTCGCAGAACTTCAATTCGTCGGTGATCAACACGTCGTTCAACGGTTCGAGCGGCAGCTACGGCGGCTCGGGTTTCACCTCGAACGCGAGCGCGAACGGCACCGGCACGGCCAATGCCGATGGCGGCGTCGGCATCGTCGCAGCGGGCGGTTCGGGTTCGCTCACGGGCGGCATGCACTGGTAATCCGAACGGGTCAGCCGTTCACTAGCGCGTCGGAGAGGGGGCGCTGCCCCCTTTCCGTTCACGGAGAGAAGAATGAGCAAGCTGAAACAAAAAATGGCCGTTGCCGGGGTGTTGCTGTGTGCAGGCGCCGCGTGGGCGCAAACCACGCCGACGATGACGTCGGGGACCACGTCCACGTCGAGCCAGATGAGCACGGTTTCCAATACCGTCGTATTGCCGAGCGGCGGTACGTCGGACGTCACGTATCACGGCGGCTACGATGTGCGCACGACGCCGACGGTCTATGCGCCGGCCTTGACGGCCTCGGTGACCGAGACCTGCTGGGGCAGCATTTCCGCCGCGGTGTCGGTGGTGGGCGTGGGCGCGACGGCGGCGGGCACCATCAAGGACATGGACTGCAACAAGCGCTTGAATGCGGCTGTGGCATGGCGCATGGACCGCAAGGACATTGCGTTCAACATCATGTGTCAGGAAGACGACTTCCGCGAGGCTGCCGCGCTGACCGATCATCCTTGCGGCGACAATCACAAGGTCGCGAAGAACGACGGCGCACCCGTGCAATTGCGCAGTGCCGACACGAGCCCGGACTCGAAGCTTCAGGAGCCGACCGACCCGTTCGTGCGCGAACGCGAGCATTTGCCCGCCTTGCCGCTTGCACAGGCAATCGTGCCTTCGGCTCATTGAATCGCGCAAGGCTGAAGAGAAGAGGGCGCGCTCCTGTTCTCTTCGGCTGGCAACTCAAGACACGATCGATTCGGTATCCTGTGCAATGCTGTTCCGTGTCCGACGAGACGCGAACGAACTCGCGGTGCGCAACGAAAACGCGCGCGCGATTACGCGTTCACTCGACCGTTTCCGCCTGGTGCAGGCGCGGCAGCAGCCGGTCGAATTCGCGGCGCACGAGCCCGTAGCACTCGCAGGCGCGGGCTTCGAGGCCCTCGCGATCGAGCACGCGGATATGGCCGCGGCTGTGATGGATCAGGCCTTCGTCGTGCAGCTTGCCGGCCGCTTCGGTAACGCCTTCGCGGCGCACGCCGAGCATGTCGGCGATGAGCTGCTGCGTGACGCTGAGATCGTTGGACGCCACGCGGTCCACTTCGATCAGCAGCCAGCGGCACAGCTGCTTGCTGAGAGAGTGGTGACGATTGCACGCAGCGGTCTGTGCGACCTGCGTGAGCAGCGCGTGCATATAGAGCAGCATGAGGCGGCGCAGGAAGTCCGAGCGCGCGAATTGCTGCTTGAGGGCTTGCGCGCTCATGCGATAGGCGAAGCCCGCGCATTGCACCTGCACGCGGTTCGGCATCGTTTCGCCGCCCGTGAGCACGGGCACGCCCGTCATGCCTTCGCGGCCGACTGCCGCGATTTCGACCGAACTGCCGTCCTCCATCGTCGAAAGCAGCGAGACGATCGCGGTAGTCGGAAAGTACACGTGATGAATGCGCTGGCCGGAATCGCAGATCAACTGTTCGGTGCGCAGATGAACGAGTTCGAGGTGCGGGGCGAGAGCCTGCCATTCGTGCGACGGGAGGGCGCCCAGCAAATGGTTGCCGTGAAGATCGGATTGAAGGGTTAACATGACTGGTCCTCGTGCGAAGCGGCGCGAGCCGCCTCCTGTTTTTTGATTCCGTGCGCCGAACTCGTTGTTGTCTGCCGTTTCCCGTGCGGCTCTTGTGTTCGTCGTGCCGGCCCCATAGTCCCGCTTGTTCGTGCCTCGTCCCACTCTCGCGTTTGTCTGCGCGGTTTCGTTCGTCCGCATCTGCGCTCGTGTGGCGATCTCTCTTTAGCAGGGTGTGTGCCAGTTGGTGCGAAAGCACGCATTGAAGCGGCTGAGCGCGAGTCGGCCATGCGGCAGCGCGGCGAAACACCGCATTTTTGTTTCAGTTTTGTACGGCGAATTTGCGGACCACCGCCCTGCGCATCGCCTGGGTGGAAGTCGCAAGCCGGTGATTTCATTGAATTATTTCCCCTGTCGAGCGGGGGATTCAGAAATGGCTCCTCGTTGAAACATGGCTCCGGGGCGATTCGGGCAGCGACCAGAAAACAAGCGGTTTTGATTCAGTTCTGTTGCAACGCAAACGAAGCCGCCGAAAAAAAGTTCGGCGCTGAAACGTCGCGTGCGAGTGGCTTTACGGCGCGCCCGCCGTTGCGCATGCGATCAGTGTGGGTATGCGTACAGATTGGCATGCCGAGGTTTGCTCCAATGAGGTCCGTAAAAAGCCTCGAGGCGTTGTGAGGCTTTAGAGGTCCGGGAGGCGCGTGACGCTTCGCACGAGCCCGCCGGCAGGCAGGCGCGGCGTTCGTCGACGTGACCCGACGTATTTCAACGGGGAGCTCACTGCATGAATCAGCTTGTGACGCCTGCCGGTTTGATCGCGGCAGCCAATGAACCCGAAGTCGCGCTCATCGTTCAGCCCGTGGTGCTGGCCGGGGGCTCGGGCACGCGGCTTTGGCCGCTCTCGCGCGAGCACTGCCCGAAACAGCTGATTGACCTGCTCGACGGCGAGTCGCTGCTCGAAGCCACGGTGCGGCGGCTCGACGGGGTGTATGCCGAGGCGGGCGCGGCGATCCGCAAGGCCGCGCCTGTCGTCGTGAGCAGCGAGGAACTGCGGCTCATGACCGTCGACCGGCTCGGCCGCAGCGGCACGCCCGCTCGCGTCGTGCTCGAACCGGTCGCGCGCAACACGGCGCCGGCGCTCACTGTGGCGGCGCTGGCGGCGCGCGCCGGGCACGAGGCGACGCTCGGTCGCGATGGCGCGCTTGCCGGATGCGACAGCGACCCGGTGCTCATCGCCATGCCGGCGGACCACCTGATCGCGGATCGCGCCGCGTTTGCCGCCGCACTCGAAGAAGCGGTGGGGTATGCGGCGCGCGGCGCGATCGTCACGCTGGGCGTGCCGCCGCAGCGCGCGGAGACCGGCTACGGGTACATCGGCGCGGGCGCGGCGCTCGGCGCGAGCGGCGCACGCGTGATCGAGCGCTTCGTGGAAAAGCCGGGCGCCGAACTCGCGGCGACTTACGTGGCCTCCGGCGATTACCTCTGGAATAGCGGCATTTTCGTGGTGCGCGCATCGGTGTGGCTTGCCGCGATCGCGCACTGCCGGCCGGCTATCGCGGCGCAATGCGCGGCGGCGTTCGAGGTGGCCGCCATCGACGCCGACGGCACCGTGCATCTCGACGCCGCAGCGCTCGCCGCGTGCCCGTCCGATTCCATCGACTACGCGGTGATGGAGTCGCTCGGCGCCGACGCACGGCTCGCGGGCGTGGTCGTGCCGCTCGTGGCCGGCTGGTCCGACGTGGGCGCGTGGGATGCGGTGTGGCAGGTGTCGAACAAGGACGAGAGCGGCAACGTGGCCCGCGGGCGCGTGATGTTCGAAGACGTGACCGACACGTTCGCACATTCGGACGGACGGCTCGTGGCCTGCGTGGGTGTCCACGGCGTGGTGGTGGTCGAAACGGCCGACGCGGTCCTCGTCGCGGCGAGAGATCGCGTGCAGGACGTCAAGGCGATCGTGGGCAAGCTCAGGCAGGAGCGCAGCGCGGTCGCGCAGCATCACCGGCGCGTGGAGCGGCCGTGGGGCTGCTACGACTCGCTCGATCAGGGCGAACGCTTCCAGGTCAAGCGCATCGTCGTGAAGCCGGGCGGGCGGCTGTCGCTGCAGATGCATCATCACCGCGCGGAGCACTGGACCGTGGTGCGTGGCACGGCGCGCGTCACGCGCGGCGAGGAGGTTTTCCTGCTTTCGGAAAACGAATCGACCTATATCCCGCTGGGAGTGAGGCACCGGCTGGAGAATCCGGGCAAGACGCCGCTCGAGATCATCGAGGTGCAGTCAGGCGGTTATCTGGGCGAAGACGACATCGTGCGCTTCGACGATGAGTACGGCCGGATACAACGGTGAACAAGTACAACATTGAAAAGCACGATGTTGGGCCGCGCGCGAAAAAGCGTGCGCAGAAGAAACATGCACGCCGGCATCCCTGCATATGCACAGCCAGGGACTGCCGATCGATTTGAAGCCAGTTGAAAGCGTGCCGATTGAAGTAAGCGGGCGATCCATACGATCGCCTTACAAAAACAGCAGCGCAAGGGCCGACGTAACACGCGTAAATACGAACAAGATGCATGCCGCAAGCATCATGTCAGGAGATATCCTGGCTGGCGAATTATGCGAAGCGCATGCAACGTAATACCTAAGTTCGACGACGCACGAGGGCCCGCGCAGTATCCGGCAAACAGGGGCGATAACGCCCACATCGGGGGGGGTAGGGTCATGGAACTGGGGAACAAGGAACGCTCGCTCGTCAGCAAGGTGATGGACGGGCTGATTTCAGGCATCGTCGAGGAGCGGTATGGCGCCGTGCTGCCACCGCAGGACATCCTCTCGAAGGAGTTCGACGTGAGCCGCACGGTGATGCGCGAGGCGCTCTCCATGCTGCTCGCGCGTCATATGCTCGACGTGCGGCCGAAAATAGGCACGCGCATCCGGCCCATGCGCGACTGGCGCATGATCGACGAGGACGTCGTGAACTGGCGTTTCCGCTCGAAACCGGACAAGACGTTTTTGCGCGACGTAATCGAATTTCGCGGCCTGATCGAACCGGCGGCGTGCGCGCTCGCGGCCACGCGCGCGAGCGCGGCCGACATTGCCGGCATTCGCGAGGCGTTCGAGGCGCTGCGCCAGACGAGCACCGACGATCCGAATTTCCAGACCGCCGACGCGCTTCTGCACACGCGCATCCTCGCGGCGAGCGGGAATCAGTTTTATCAGCAGATGGCCGCGATCATTCGTGGCGCGCTCTCGCTGGTGAATCCGATTCTCAGCACGCGTGACGGCGGCTGGAACAACGTCGTGGCGGCCCATGGGCGCATCGTCGAAGCGATCGAGCGGCGTGCGCCGAAAGAAGCCGAAGCGGCCGCGCTCGCGATGATCGAATACACCGCCGACGAACTCACTCGCGCGCTCGCGCCGGAGTTGGAGCAGCGCTAAGGCCGTTCGCGGCGTCGCTTCGCTCGCATCGATCCAGGCGCTGAGCGTGGATCGATGCGAGCGCATTGCGGCGCGCCGCGTGTGCCGGTATCGTGCGTGTCTTTGGGTGCGCCGCGCGTGACGTACATGACGTACGTCGTGCGGCCGCCCTCGACTTCACAGCCGGAGCACGCAGCACATGAGCGAAACACAAACGATACGTTGGGGCATCGTCGGCGCGGGCCGCATTGCGCATCGCTTCGCGCAGGGCGTCGCGCACGTGCCGCATGCGCGCGTCGAAGCGGTCTGGTCGCGGCGCGCGGCCACTGCGCAGGCGTTTGCCGCGACCTGCGGCGCGCAGGCGTGCGAGAGCGTGGATGCGCTCTTCGCGAGCGGCATCGACGCCGTGTATATCGCCACGATGCAGGACAGTCACGCCCAGTACGCCATTGCCGCGCTCGAAGCCGGCCTGCCCGTGCTGTGCGAAAAGCCCGCCACGGTCAACGGCGCGCAGCTCGAACGCGTGCTCGACGCGGCGCGCCGCGCGCAGCGCCTCTTCATGGAGGCGATGAAGCCGCCGTTTTATCCCCTCTATCGAAAGTTGCGCGCGCAACTGGACGATGATCCCATCGGGCCGGTCGGGCTCGTACGCGCGGGCTGTTCGGTGGCCAGCGTGCCTGCTGACCATCCATCGCTTTCGTTCGAGCAGGCGGGCGGTGCGCTGCTCGACATCGGCGTGTACGAAATGTTTCTTGCCGTCGACTGGCTCGGCGCGCCGCGCGAGGTGCAGACCGTCGGGCGCCTCGGCTCGACTGGCGTGGATACCTTCGCGAGTCTCAATTGCCAGCATGAGCGCGGTATTGCGCAATTATTCTGCGGGCTCGATCTGCACGGTTATGGCGACGCACTGCTGGCGGGGCCGCACGGCAACGTGACGATACACGCGAACTGGTGGAATCCGGTTCGCGCAACGGTGCGCTATGTGGATGGCCGCATCGTCGAACTCGACGAGCCGTTCGAGGGTGGCGGCCTCAACTACGAAACGGCGCACTTCTGCGAGCTGCTGCGCGCGGGTGCGCTCGAAAGCCCGGTGATGACGCACGATACCTCGCGCCGCATGCTCGCCATGGCCGACGCGGCGCGAGCGGCGCTCGGACTGCGTTTTCCGTGCGAATGACACGCTAAACAGCGGCCCGTAAGCGAAACGGCCCGCATGTGCGGGCCGTGTCTGTAAACGCATGTGCTATCAGTGGCGCGCAGGCAGCGCGAGGCGCCTTTCGTACCAGTGCTGCACCCATTCGAGCACCTGGCAAAGCACCCAGTACACGGCGGCGGCCGCGAGATAGAGCGGCAGCGGCTGATACGTCGAAGCGATGATTTCCTGCGCGCTGCGCAGCAGCTCTGTCACGGTGATGACCGAAACGAGCGAGGTGTCCTTGATGAGGCTGATGAGGCTGTTCGAGAGACTCGGCACGGCGATGCGCAACGCCTGCGGCGCGATCACGTAGCGCAGCGTCTGCGTGCGCGAGAGGCCGAGGCTATAGGCCGCGAGCCACTGTCCGCTATGAATGCCGAGAATCGCGCCACGCATGCTCTCCGAAAGATAGGCCGCCACGTTCGCAGAGAGCGCGATCACGCCTGCGGGCGTCGGGTCGAGCGAGATGCCGACGCTCGGCAATCCGTAATAAATGACGAAGATCTGCACGAGCAGCGGCGTGCCGCGCATCAGGCTCACATACACGCGCGCGATGAACACGAGCGTGCGGTTCGAGCTGATGCCCATGAGCGCGAGCACGGCACCGCCGATGAGCCCGAAGATCATCGAAAGCACGGCGAACTTGACCGTCAGCACCGCGCCCTGTGCGAGCACCGGCAGCGACTGGATGATGAGCGTATAGATGGGCATGGGCGTAGGTAACGAATGGAAGTGGCGCGGTTTGCAATGGAGGCATATGTGCGAAGGGCGGCATCGTGCGATGCCGCCCTTCGCGTCAGCCGGACTGTGCGGCGCTCGCGATCATTGCCGGATCATTGCGAGATCGGCTTCGTCACGTCGATGCCGAACCACTTGTCCGAGATCTTCGTGAAGGTGCCATCGGCTTCGAGTTGCGTCATCGCGTCGTCGATCGCCTTGGCGAACTTCGGATTGCCCTTCTTGAACGGGATGGCCGACGGGTTGCCGGCGCCGACCATCGCGCCCGTGCGCAGCGGCAACTGCGAGTTCTTCAGCAGGTAGGCGAGCATCAGGCGGTCGTTGAGCGCCGCGTCGAGGCGGCCCGCTGCGAGGTCGCGCAGATACTCGGGGGCGCCCGGGTAGGTCTTCACGTCGATGCCCGGCACCGACTTGGCCATGTCCATGTAGTTGGTGCCGAGGCCGACGCCGAGCTTCTTGCCCTTCAGGTCTTCGAGCGTCTTGAACTCGCGCGTGTCGTCCTTGCGCTGGATGAGCTGCGCGGCCGAGTACGTGTACGCCGGCGAGAAGTCGAGCACAGCCTTGCGCTGGTCGGTCACGCCGACCTGGTTCACGATCACGTCGAACTTGCCTGCCTGCAGGCCCGCGATGATGCCGCTCCATTCGGTCGTGACGAATTCGGGCTTGAGGCCCATTTTCGCGGCGACGGCTCGGGCGATGTCGACGTCATAGCCGACCAGTTCGCCGTTGGGCGCCTTCGAGTTGAACGGGGGGAACGTGCCTTCGAGACCGATGCGCAGCGTGCCGCGTGCCTTGACCTGGTCGAGCAGGTCATCGGCGTGGGCGCTGGCTGCGACGAACGATGCGCCAACGATTGCAAGTGCAAGGAGTTTTTTCAGCAAACCGGATTTCATGTTTTCCTCTTGTTCTGCTGCTGCGATTCTGGTGCTAGTGCACAGCGCCTCCGATGCGCCATGACTAGCCTGCCACTATAGCTTTACGCGCGGCCCGGGGCCAGCGCCCGCGCACATTCGGCGACGAGTGCCGGGCCGCGGTAGATGAAGCCCGTGTAGACCTGCACGAGCGAGGCGCCGGCCGCGATCTTCGCGCGCGCGTCGTCGCCCGAAAAAATGCCGCCCACGCCGATGATCGGCACGTCGCCGCCCAATTCGGCGCGCAGCTTGCGGATCACGTTGTTCGAGGCGTCGAATACCGGGCGTCCCGAGAGGCCACCCGTTTCGTTCGCATTTGGCATGCCTTCCACCGCCGCGCGCGAGAGCGTGGTGTTGGTCGCGATCACGCCTTCGATCTTGTGGCGCAGGAGCGTATCAGCGATTTCCTTGACCTGCTCGTCGTCGAGATCGGGCGCGATCTTCAGCGCGAGCGGCACGAGCTTGCCGTGCATGTCTGCGAGACGCTGCTGCTTGTCCTTGAGCGCGGCGAGCAGCGCGTCGAGTTCGCCGCCGCCTTGCAGCTGGCGCAGATTCTTCGTGTTCGGCGACGAGATGTTGATCGTCACGTAGCTCGCGAACGGATAGACGCGCTCGAGGCAGAAGAGATAGTCGTCGGCGGCGCGCTCGATCGGCGTGTCGGCGTTCTTGCCGATATTCAGGCCGAGAATGCCGCGATAGCGCGCGGCCTGCACGTTCTTCACGAACTGCTCGACGCCGTGGTTGTTGAACCCCATGCGGTTGATGATGCCGCCCGCCTGCGGCAGCCGGAAAATGCGCGGGCGCGGGTTGCCCGGCTGCGGGCGCGGCGTCACGGTGCCCACCTCGATGAAGCCGAAGCCGAGCGCGGCGAAACCGTCGATCGCGGCGCCTTCCTTGTCGAGGCCCGCGGCGAGTCCCACCGGGTTGCGGAAGGTGAGGCCCATGACGGTGCGCGGCGAATCGGGCACGCGCGGGGCGAGCAGGCCCGCCATGCCGGTGCGGCCGGCGGCGCCGATCATGCGCAGCGAGAGGTGATGGGCGTCTTCGGCGTCCATGCGAAAGAGCTGGTCGCGGACGAACGGATAAAGGGTGCTGAACACGGGAAGAAGGCGCGGGCGCCAGAAAATGGGAACCCGCTATTTTAGCGGTAACGCGGACCCTGGGCGATGCGCCGCGGGCTCAGGCTTCGGGCGTGAGCGGCGTGAGTGGCGCCCATGCGCCGTCGAAGAGCCCTTCGAGCGGCTGAAAGTGCGCCTTGTAGGCCATTTTCGGGCTCTCGCGGATCCAGTAGCCCAGATACACGTAAGGCAGCTGAAGGCTGCGGGCCTGCTCGATCTGCCAGAGGATGTTGTAGGTGCCGTAGCTCGTGTGGAGCGTGTCCGGGTCGAAGAACGTGTAGACCGACGAGAGCCCGTCGCCGAGGATGTCGATCATGCTCACCATGCGCAACGCGCCGGGCTCGTCCGGATGACCAGGGTCCGGCTCGCGGAATTCGACCAGCCGTGAGTTGATCCGGCTTTGCAGCAGGAACTGCTCGTACTGGTCGCGGCTGTCGCGATCCATGCCGCCGCCCGCGTGGCGCGCGGACTGATAGCGCATGTAGAGCGCGTAATGCGCCTCGTCGTAGTGCAGCGGCGCGACCGTGGCGACGAGCGCGCCGTGCCGCTTCCACGCGCGACGCTGCGTGCGGCTCGGCGTGAAGCGCTCGACCGGCACACGCACCGGCACGCACGCGCGGCAGCCATCGCAGTAGGGGCGATAGGTGAACACGCCCGAGCGCCGGAAGCCGGCCTTCACGAGATCGGTATAGACGTCGGAGTTGATGAGATGACTGGGCGTTGCCACCTGCGAGCGCGCGATGCGCCCCTCCAGGTAACTACAGGGGTAGGGCGCCGTTGCATAGAATTGCAGCGCGGAAAGCGGTGAAAGCGGCAGCTCGTTTGGATGCGTCACGTTGGCAGCTCTCGTAGCAGTTCGGATCGTCGCGTGGCGCGCGCGTCGCGCACCCAGCCTCACGCGCAAGCCTTGCCAGGCCATACGGCGCGCCGCACAGGACGTGCCAGGGAAGGCCGGGCTGCGATGGGTTCGCTATTCAGTCTAACATTGACGCCGAACATGTATCCATCGAATTGCGTGGGCTGTCGCAAGCTCGCACGCGAGCGATCATACGCCGCTCATGTGCCACTCATTTGCCGCTCGCCTGCCATTCACGCTGCGGGCAAGAACTCGTCTGGCGCGCCCCTGCCGCCGAGCAGATCGGCGAGCACGGCTTTGTCGAACTTCCAGGGAATGGGCGCGGCATTCACGTGCGTGCGCACGTGGGCGATGAACGCCTTGCGCGAGATTTCGCGCCCGCCGAGCGAGGCGAGATGCGCGGTGTTCTGCTGGCAATCGATCAACTCGACGCCGTGACGGCGCAGATGCGCGACGAGTGCCGCGAGCGCGATCTTTGACGCGTCGGTCATGGAAGCGAACATCGACTCGCCGAAGAACATCGTGCCGAGCGCCACGCCGTAGAGGCCCCCCACACGCTCGCCGCCGAACCAGGCCTCGACGCTGTGCGCGTCGCCCACGCGGTGCAGGGTGGAGTAGGCGTCGATCACGTCGCCGGTGATCCACGTGCCGCGCTGGCCGCGCCGCGGCGCGTTCGCGCACGCGCGCATCACGGCGGCGAAATTGTTGTCGACGCGAATTTCCCACGCGTCCTCACGCAGCACGCGCTTGAGCGTTTTCCTGAAGGAGGGCGAGACCTTGAATTCGTCGGGGCGCAGGATCATGCGCGGGTCGGGGCTCCACCAGAGCACCGGCTGGCCGTCCGAGTACCACGGGAAAATGCCGCGCCGGTAGGCATCGATGAGGCGTGACGGCAGCAGGTCCGCGCTGGCGGCGAGCAGGCCTGGCGCGCCGCTCGACGCGCCGAGTGCGCGCTCGACGGCGGGAAACGGTTCGTCGGGCGAAAGCCAGGGGACCATCGTCGCGGGCTTGGTTAGAAGGGCGATCAGCCGTCGCGCAGCGAGCGCAGGACGTCGCCGGTGTGCAGCCCGAAGCTGCCCGACTGGCGATCGGCGAAGAAACAGCGCAGGGTCTGCCCGACCGTTGGGAACGCAATGTCGTCCCAGGGAATTTCGTGCTCGTCGAAAAGCCGCACTTCGAGACTTTCCTCGCCGGCTGCGATATCGATGTCGAGCAGGCGCGCGAGATAGAACAGATGCACCTGATGCACACGCGGCACGTTCAGGAGCGAAAAGAGGTTCTGCACCTCGACGCGCGCGCCGGCTTCCTCGAGCGTTTCGCGTGCCGCGGCTTCGGCGGTCGTCTCTCCCATCTCCATGAAGCCGGCGGGCAGCGTCCAGTAGCCGTAGCGCGGCTCGATCGCGCGGCGGCACAACAGCACCTTGTCTTCCCAGACCGGAACCGTGCCGACCACGTTGCGCGGATTCTGATAGTGGATGGTGCCGCAGTGTGAGCAGACGTAGCGTTCGCGATTGTCGCCGGGCGGAATGAGCAGGCTGACCGCCTGACCGCAAGTCGAGCAGAATTTCATGGGCACGATAGGGGGATGGGTGATGCGAGTTTATCACCGCTCAGCGGCTTCGCTCATGTGCCCAACGATGGGAAGACCGCGCCTGGAAGAGGCGTAAACGGAAAAAGGGTTACAGGCCAATGACCTGTAACCCTTTCGAATTCTGCTGGTTGCGGGGGTAGGATTTGAACCTACGACCTTCGGGTTATGAGCCCGACGAGCTGCCAGACTGCTCCACCCCGCGTCCGTCGAAGAGAAGATTATATGACAGTTCGCGCCGCGTTGCAACAACAAATGACGAGCGCCTTTCCACGCGTTTGCAAAAAGTTTGCAGGACACGCGTGGATGGCTTCTTGAATCGTCAGGATAGAATCGGGGCTCGTTCGGCGCCGTGCACGCTCTTCGCGATGTTCACGCTGCGCCGTTGCCTTGTACAACGCACTGCGACAACGCACTGCGCTTCATTTGCCTCTTCCATGGACATTCCCCTCGACCTGCAATCGATAGCCGCGCAAGAGCATGCGCTGGTGTTCCCGCGTTTCGACGCCGATCGTGCCTGGCAGCTCGGCTCGCATCTGCATGAACTCGCGCGCGCCCGCGCGCTGCCCGTCGCCATCGATGTGCGCACCTTCGGCCAGCAGCTCTTCTTTTGCGCGCTGGACGGCGCCACGCCCGACAATGCCGACTGGGTGCGCCGCAAGTCGCGCGTGGTCGAGCACTTTCGGCGCAGCTCCTATGCGATCGGCCTGCGCATGCAGCAAACCGGTTCGACGCTTGCCGACAAGCACGGCCTGCCGATCGCCGATTTCGCGCCGCATGGCGGTTCGTTTCCACTCACGGTGGAGGGTACGGGCGTGATCGGCTCGATCACGGTCTCGGGCCTGCCGCAGCGCGCCGATCACGAACTGGTAGTCGAAGCGCTCTGCGCGCAACTCAACGCCGACTACGCGCAGCTCGCGCTCGCGAAGGTCTGAGACGATGCGCATTCCACCGTTCTCGGCCTGGACCTGGCTCGTCATCGCGATCGTCGCGGAAGTCATCGCCACTTCTGCGTTGCGCGCGTCGGATGGCTTCACGCGGCTCGTGCCTTCGGCGATCGTCGTGGTGGGGTATGGCATCGCGTTCTACGGGCTCTCGCTCACGTTGCGCAGTTTGCCGGTGGGCATCGTCTATGCGGTGTGGTCGGGCGTGGGCATCGTGCTCATTACGCTCGTGGCGATGGCGCTCTATCGGCAGGTGCCCGATCTGCCGGCCGTGCTCGGGCTCGGGCTCATCGTGGCTGGCGTGGTCGTGCTGAATCTGTTCTCGAAGATGCAGGCGCATTGAAAGACGGCGGCCGAACCGGCCACCGCACTGGCCACATTCGCGCCAGACATTGCGCCTCGCGCGTAACATGGCCGGTTACCGCCGTGCACCGCGTCGTCCTCCGGCGGCAGTGCTTTCTGCTGATTTTCCCCATTGGGGCTGGACATGATCATTCGTTTTCCCGCCGACGCGCCGCTCTATCGCGACGCCAATCTGACCGTGGTCTTTCCCGCGCTCGTCGACGGCACACGCGTTCCCTGCGCGATTTCCGTCGAGGCGCTCGAGGACCATTTCGGTGCGCTGCCCGCGAACCGCGACGCGTGGATGCAGGCGTTCGACGCCGGCCGATCGCGCATCGAAGCTGTGGCGCGCGCCCATCTCGAACTCAGCAACGGCACGCCGGTGCTGCTCAAGAGCGGTCACTTTCCCCCCGGACGCCTGGACTCGTAGGCTTGTACGCGTAGTCAGGCACGCCCCGCACGGGCGTCACGGGAAATTTCGGTTGCCGCAACTGGCTAGCGTCGTCATGAGCATCGTCGAACGCAAGGACCGCGAACTCCACGCAAGGCACGCAGCACGCGCGCACGATCAGCGCGAGCGCATCCTCGACGCTGCACGCCGCATCGTCATGCGCGACGGGCTCGCCGCGCTCTCCATGCGCAAGATCGCCGACGCGATCGGTTATTCGCCTGCGTCCCTCTATCTTTATTTCGCCGGCCGCGACGAGATTGCCGAGGCGCTCGGCCGCGAATGTTACGCGCAACTGCTTGCGCAGCTCGAACCGCTCGGGCTGATCGCCGACGCGCGCGAACGGCTTCATGCCCTCGCGCATGCATACGTGGCGTACGGCTGCGACCATCCGCAGACTTACGAACTCATCTTCATGGCGCACAAGACGCGCGCAGAGCACGTGGGACCGGCCGCACGCCGTCATCGCGCCGCGCTGGCCGAGGCGGCGGGCGAGCCTGAGGCGGGCGCTGCGCCGGCCTGCGGCGCACGACTCTTTGCCGCGACGCTGTCCGTGCTGACGCCGCCAAGCGGGGCGCATGTCGATGGGCCCCTGCTTGCGCAGTCGCTTTGGGCCACGCTGCACGGCGCGGTGATGCTCACGCTCGCGCGTGCCGGCTCTGAGCACGCGGCGCCCGGTCCGTTGATCGACGCCACGCTCGATGCGTGGTTCGGCGCGCGCGCCGCTGCGGCTGCGTCGCCGGCCGCGCAAGCGCCCGGTGTGGCGTCGTGATAGCCTCAGAGTGCCTGTGATCGCGCCTCGCCCGATTCAGGCGCCGCTCATCGTTCTGCCTTGCCAATCGCCATGTCACACGAAGCCAACGCAAGCCCGACCGCACCCGACGCCGACTCGCACGTGCTTACGCGCGTAGCGAACCGTATCGGCTATATCGAACTCGAGCGCCCGCAGGCGCTCAATGCGCTCACCACCGCCATGGTCCGCACGATGCACGCCGCGCTCGATCGCTGGCGCGACGACCCGGGCGTGCTCGCGGTGATCGTGCGTACGCGCCACCCGCGCGCGTTCTGCGCGGGCGGCGACATTCGCTTTTTGTACGAGTCGTACCGCGCGGGCGACCAGGCGGCGCTCGACACGTTCTTCGCCGACGAATATCGCCTCAACCACGCCATCTTCACGTTTCCGAAGCCGTACATCGCGATGCTCAACGGCGTGGTCATGGGCGGCGGCATGGGCATCTCGCAGGGCGCGCATCGCACGGGCGGGCTGCGGCTCGTGGGTCCGACCACGCGCATGGCGATGCCGGAGACGCGCATCGGCCTCTTTCCCGATGTCGGCATGGGCTGGTTCCTCGCGCGCACGCCTGGCGCGATCGGCCGGTATCTCGCGGTGACAGGCGAGACGCTCGATCAGGCGAGCGCCGTGTATGCGGGCCTGGCCGATGCGTCGCTCGACGAGTCTGCGTGGCCGGCGCTGCTCGATGCGCTGGAGAGCGAGCCGTTTGCGAGCGGCGCGGAAGTGGTCGCGCGCATGCGCCAGGCGGCGCTGCCCGCGCCCGAATTGCGGCGACTCGCCGAAGGATCGTCGCTGGCCGCGGTGCGCGGCTGGATCGACCAGCATTTCTCGCTCGCCGATGTGCCGGCCATGTTGGCATCGCTCGAAGCCGCTCGCCATGCGCGCGCGGGCGACGAGGCAAAATGGGCCGGGCAGATGGTGGACGTTCTGCGCGAGCGTTCGCCGCTTTCCATGGCGGTGTCGCTCGAGGTGGTCTCGCGCGCGGAGGGCACGATGGCCGACTGCCTGCGCCGCGACCTCGACCTCACGCGCTCGAGCTTCGCGATTGGCGACGTGCTGGAGGGCATCCGCGCGCGCATCATCGACAAGGACAATCAACCGCATTGGCGCTTCGCGAATATCGAAGACGTGCGCCGCGAAGACGTCGAGCGGATGTTCGAGAGCCCCTGGCGCTTGATGGAGCACCCGCTGCGCGAACTCATCGGTTGAGCTGGCTGGCGCGAGGGAGCAGTAGGGGAGGTGTGAGGGGGAAAGCGCGGTGGGAAAACGCGGGCCGCGCATGGCGCACGGCCCGCAGGCGCAGTCAGTCTTCGGCCGTTTCGCTCATGAACGCGCGCATGAAAACCAGCGCGCCCCAGCCCCACATCGCATTCGAGGCGAAGCCCGTGGCAAGCCGCGGCAGCATGTTGCCGGTCGGCCAGATGCCGCGCAGAGGATCGACGACGAACACCATTGCCGCAGTGAGGACGATGCCGCCGAACACGAAGGCCTGAACCCACGGCGCGGGCCGCGAAGGCGACACGCGCAGCAGCCACGCCATCAGCACGGCCCAGATGGCGCTCCAGATCGCATTCACGAGGAACTCGGGCAGCCCGAGCGGCTGGAATGGGTTCGTCGAAAATCCGGCCGCGTCGATGACCTGGGCGGCATGCAGGAGCGCGAGCGTCGCCTCGCGAAAGAAGAGCGACGCGAGAAAGCCGGATACGAACGGCAGAATCAGTTTTTGCATGGAATCGTGCGAGAGCTTCTTGGCCTCGCTGCGCAACGCGCCTTGTGGAGCGTGATGCGCGCGGCGTGCCGGTGTTTTTGTGGGTGCGTGCGCCATTATATCGGCGCGCGGTGCGCGCGAGGCGCACCGTACGCTAAAGCGTCGGGTAAAGCACGAAAGTGGAAAACCTAAGCTCAAAAAAATCGTTCTAAAGGGTGCGAGCGGTCCCTAGACTGGTTCCCCATGAAGACGGCGCCGCCGTCGCCGGGCGCTCTCGCGAGGCGCACGGGGAACGCGCCGGCGCATTCCGTCTGCTGTCGAATCCTCTCAATCGAGCCACGAGCGGCGCATTCGCTTGCGCGGCGTGCCCGCGCGTGCTCGCTGGCCGGCAGTCACCCGATTCGTTTCGAATTTCCAGGCAGGAGCAATGCATGAATGTGTTCTGGTTCATCCCGACCCACGGCGACAGCCGCTATCTGGGCACGACCCAGGGCGCGCGCGCGGCCGATCTCGCGTATTTCCAGCAGATCGCCGTCGCCGCCGATACGCTCGGCTATGAAGGCGTCCTGCTGCCTACCGGGCGCTCGTGCGAGGACGCGTGGGTCGTGGCGTCGAGCCTCATCGCCGCGACACGGCGCCTGAAGTTCCTCGTGGCGATCCGCCCCGGCCTCTCGTCGCCGGCACTCTCCGCACGGATGGCCGCGACGTTCGACCGGCTCTCCAATGGCCGTCTGCTCATCAACGTCGTGACGGGCGGCGACACGGCCGAGCTGGAAGGCGATGGCCTCTTCGTCGATCACGACACGCGCTACGAAATCACCGACGAGTTCCTGCATATCTGGCGCAAGCTGCTCGCCGCGTCGCACGCGAACGAGGCGATCGATTTCGAGGGGCGACATCTGCGCTCGGTAGGCGGCAAAGTGTTGTATCCGCCAGCGCAGCATCCGCATCCGCCGTTGTGGTTCGGCGGCTCGTCGCCGGCCGCGCACGCCATGGCGGGCGCGCACATCGACACCTATCTGACGTGGGGCGAGCCGCCCGAAGCCGTCGCGCGCAAGATCGCCGACATCCGCGCGCGCGCCGCCGAGCACGGCCGCACGATCCGCTTCGGCATTCGCCTGCACGTGATCGTGCGCGAGAGCGAAGACGAAGCGTGGGCCGCCGCCGACAAGCTCATCAGCCACCTCGACGACGAGACGGTTGCGCGCGCCCAGGCCGCATTCGCGAAGATGGATTCGGAAGGCCAGCGCCGCATGGCCGCGCTGCACGGCGGCAAGCGCGGCACGCGCAAGGACCTCGAGGTGTATCCGAACCTGTGGGCTGGCGTGGGCCTCGTGCGCGGCGGCGCGGGCACGGCGCTCGTCGGCAATCCTGAACAGGTAGCCGCGCTCATGAAGGAATACGCGCAGCTTGGCATCGAGACGTTCATCTTGTCCGGCTATCCCCATCTCGAGGAATCCTACCGGTTTGCGGAACTCGTGTTCCCGCTGCTGCCTGGGCGCACGGCGAAGGGCGCGGGCGGCCCCCTTTCGGGGCCTTTCGGCGAAGTGGTCGGGAATCACTATCTGCCGAAAGTGAGCCAGAGCTGAGGCGCTGGAGAACGGCAGCAATCGTGGAGGATGCAACGATGACGCAATCCGTAGTAAGGGCCGCACCCGCGCGCGATCACACCACCCCAGGCGGTGCGCTGCGCGCCGCGCGGAGATTCGTGCGGGGGAGCCGGCGGCGGCTCGCGCCCTGGCTAGTGCCGCTGGCGGTGCTGGTGATCTGGGAGATCGCCGCAAGAAGCGGCGCGCTTTCGACGCGCGTGCTGCCCGAGCCGCTCGCCGTGGTGCGGGCGGCCTGGTCGCTGATCGAGTCGGGCGAAATGTGGGCGGACGTGCGCGTGAGCACGTGGCGGGCGCTTTCGGGGTTCGCGATCGGCGGCGGCATCGGGCTCGTGCTCGGATTGGCTACCGGGCTTTTCAAGCCCGCGGAAACCGCGCTCGATTCGACCGTGCAGATGGTCCGCAATATCCCGGCGCTCGCCATGATTCCGCTCGTGATCCTGTGGTTCGGCATTGGCGAGGAGGCGAAAGTCTTTCTCGTGGCGCTGGGCGTGTTCTTTCCCGTCTACGTGAATACGTTTCACGGCATCCGCTCGGTGGACGCCAATCTCGTCGAGATGGCGCGCAGCTATGGGCTCAAGGGTTTCGCGCTCTATCGCGAGGTGATATTGCCGGGGGCGTTGCCATCGATTCTCGTCGGCGTGCGCTTTGCGCTTGGGCTGATGTGGGTGACGCTGATCGTCGCCGAAACGATCTCCGCGCAGTCGGGCATCGGCTACATGACGATGAACGCGCGCGAATTCCTGCAAACCGATGTGGTGGTGGTCGGCATCCTGCTCTATGCGGCGCTCGGCAAGCTCGCCGACTGGCTTGCGAAGTCGCTCGAGCGCGTGGCGCTGCGCTGGCACCCCGCTTATCAACAGGAGAACGAAGCATGAGCGCGAGTCAACTGGCGCCGAACTACGGCGGGGCGTGGGAAGACGCCGGGCGCGTGCAGGCGCGCGAGCGCAACGACAGGGCGCAAGCGGCGCGCGAGGGCGTGGCACCGCGTACGCCTACGCCCGAAGTGGACGCCGCCGTTGCCCTTCGCGGTGTGGGCAAGCGCTACGGCGAGCACGCCGTGCTCGCCGGCTTCGACCTCGCGATCGAGCGCGGCAGTTTTGTGTCGATTGTCGGACGCAGCGGTTGCGGCAAGTCCACGTTGCTGCGCCTGATCGCCGGCCTCGAAACGCCCGACGAGGGCGTGGTCGAGCGGCGCGGCGCAGATGGCGCGCCGCTCGATACGCGCATCATGTTTCAGGACGCGCGCCTCTTGCCGTGGAAGACCGTCTTGCAGAACGTGATGCTCGGACTCGGGCGCGGCGCGCGTGACGACGCCCGCGCGGTGCTCGACGAAGTGGGCCTGCTCGCGCGCGCCGACGAGTGGCCCGCGCGCCTCTCGGGAGGCCAGCGCCAGCGCGTTGCGCTCGCCCGTGCGCTCGTGCATCGTCCGAGCCTGTTGCTGCTCGACGAGCCGCTCGGCGCACTCGACGCGCTGACGCGCCTCGAGATGCATGCGCTGATCGAGCGCCTTTGGCGCGAGCATCGCTTCACCGCGTTGCTGGTGACGCACGACGTGCACGAAGCTGTCGCACTCGGCGACCGTATTCTGCTCGTCGAGGCAGGGCGCATCGCGCTCGATCAGCGCGTGCCGCTCGAGCGCCCGCGGGCGCGCGTCGACGCACGCTTTGCTGCGCTCGAGGAGAGCGTGCTGCAGCGCGTGCTAGGCCACGGCCCACTGCCAGCCGCCGGGCGGCCAACGGGCGCAGTGGTCTGAATTATTCATCAGGAATCCTGTTGTTTTTACTCGAACCCACGGAGCCGAATCTATGAGCATTACCGCTATCAACGTGCGCAACCAGTTTCGCGGCAAGATCAAGGAAATCATTCGCGGGCCCGTCGTTTCGGAAGTCGATGTCGATACGGCATTCGGCATCGTCACCTCGGTCATCACCACGCGCTCGATCGACGAACTCGAGTTGAAGGTGGGCTCGGAAGTGGTCGCGCTGGTGAAGTCGACGGAGGTGTCGATCGCGCGCCTGTGAAGCGTGCCCGCGCCGGCGCCGCCTGCGAGTCGCGGCGCGCGCAAGTGCTAGCATGAACCGTCAACGGAAGACGGAAGAGGCGAGCATGGAGCCGAAGGGCATCGACATGGGCGACTACCAGGAGCGCTACAAGGACTACGATATTGAAGTCGCAGTCGAGCAGGTGCTCACGGGCGTGAAGGCGCACTATCGTGTGCTGAAGGACGATACGATCGTGGAGGACTGGCAGCTCGTGCCTATCACGCGCCTCTGGTCCACCGAGCACGCGGCGGCCGAGGCGGGCTTCGAAGCGGCGCGCGCGTGGATCGATGCGCGCGGCACGCAAGCGAGCTAGCGTTTGCCTTGCGAACTCGCGCTGGGCGACTGGCTTGCCCGGCGCGCTGCATCGGCGAACATGTCGCGTAGTTGCTGGCGCTCGGCCCCGGTCAAATGTGCAGCGGCGGCCGGCATCGTGAGGACCAGGTGCAGCGTGAGGTTGCCGCGCCCGCCGTTGCGGTCCGCGAGTCCAAGACCCGGCAGACGGATCGGCGTGCGCGCATTCGCGTTCGCCGGAATTTTCACGTCGAACGTGCGGCCGAGCACCTTGGCCTGAACGCCGCCGCCTAGCATGGCCGTCACGAAGTCGACTGGAAGCTCGCAAGCGAGATCGAGCCCGTTGCACGTAAAGCCCGGGCCGCAAACGATGGAGACGGAGAAAGTCGCGTCTCCCGGTGGGCCGCCGTTCACGCCGGGGTGCCCGCCGCCGGCCACCACCAGACGCTGACCGTCCCATGCGCCGTGTGGAATTGCGACCACTTCCGACTTGCGCCATGTCTTTACGCCGGTGCCGTGACATTGTTCGCAAAGCGCGCCGCGATCTTCCTGTTCGCACGCGGGACACGGACCTTTGACAGGGTAGTGGGCTTGAACGCCGCCGCCATTGATCGCGACTTCTAGCGGCACGAATAGCTCGACGAGGCAGTGGGCGCCGCGCATGGGCGGCGCCGCGCGACGCTGACGCGGTTGCGCTTCGCCGTTGCGGGTCTTGCCGGCCGGACTCGCGGCGCCAGTTGTCCTCGCCGTTGGCGCGATGCGCCTGCCGCTCAGAATCTCGAAGGCCTCCTGAATGAGCTTGAAGACCGGCTCGACTGCCGCCTCGCGACCCTTGTTGCGGTCGGGGTGGTACTTCGCGCGCAGTTGACGGTAGGCGCGCTTGATTTCTGCCGGGGACGCAGTCTCCGGCAGGTGCAGCCGCCTGTAGTATTGCTCGAAGCTCAAAGACGTTCCCGGGTGTCTCTCGTGCACAGACGCAAATGAGCCCGCAACCCGTGCGGGCTCATTTGTTC
Source organism: Paraburkholderia sp. BR10141 (assembly GCF_056155635.1). NCBI lineage: Bacteria > Pseudomonadati > Pseudomonadota > Betaproteobacteria > Burkholderiales > Burkholderiaceae > Paraburkholderia > Paraburkholderia sp. BR10141. The sequence goes on from NZ_JBMIQH010000023.1 coordinate 26,915, forward strand.
ACTGCTGAATTCTTTGGGGTGGCTGATGGGACTCGAACCCACGACAACAAGAATCGCAATCGAGTCGGCGAACAGCAAATTCAGGTTAAAAATCAAAGCGCTGTGATTTTGATTTCGGAATATGGCCCACTTTATCGACCCCACACCGGTGTGGGTTTGCGGCGGGGCATTCCGAAATGCTGTCGCTATTTTAGCCGCTCCTCCTAATTTCGTTGCTCTGGTATCCGCACTGAGTCCAAGCCAGTCGGCGAGTTCGTTCGTGGTCAGGTAGTCGCTCATCGATGGCTCTATTCGCTACTTGCCTTGAGTGCGTGGGTTCCAGCGACGTCGGCCATGCTACTATTTCCTTTCAATTTGAAAGGAGACTGCCGATGGGCTGGAACGTGCGTTTTACCGACTACCGTGGTTACGACCTCCATTCGGAAACCCTTGAGTGCCCCAATGAAATGTGGGTATGGCGCGCGAAAGTAAGCAGGGGCCCAGAACGCGAGATCGCTTCGAGTGAAGACCTGAAGACGAGCCACAGGACTCGGGACGATGCCGAAAGCGCCGGGTTCGCTTGGGGGCGCGCGATGGTCGATGAAATCTTGATGGGCTAGGCAAACCTGTTTCACTCGGCGCTCTCGTCGCATCGGAAGGCGCGAGAGCGGCTCGTTCGCCGGCTGCTGCTATGACGCTCCCGCGCGCTTCGCTTGTCGATCTCGGTGTAATAGGCAGTCATTTCCCTGCCGCTATGTGATGGGGGGATTGCCCCAAGTCGCTAAAGGTTGCTGCCACAGCGGCCGTTAACGATTTCCGTGGCGCGTCCACATTCACTTAACGATCTCTAAAAATTCACCCTCGGCGCCGGTGTTAGATTGCAACCGGGAGGAGAGCCAATGAACAATCACGTCATTCGCTACAAGGGATACATCGTCGATTTCACGCCGTTTGATGTTGGCAACGGAGAATTCGGTCCGCGGTGGGCCATCGCAATGGACGATACTGTCTGGGCTGGCAGTGTCCCGTTGTCTAGTGGTCGTTTGATGCATCGCGGTACCTACGAAGAGGCAACAGCAATCGGGAAGCTGCAAGCTTTGCAAATGATTGACCTCGACTAATGCTGCGTGTCAGGTTACGCAATCACTGCGCTGCGTATTGATTTGATTGATCTCGTCGTCGTACTTGGCCATCTCTCTGCTGTTGTCTGGCAGGGATCCGGCAGCGCACGAATGTACTGAACGCTGCCTCGAAAATCCTTGGTCGTTTCCGACGCAAATGTGTGATTAACTTGCTCCCGCTCGCGCCCATGCGAGCGCGCAGCAAGCGAAATCGGTGCAATGGTTCGGGAGAATCATTGCCAGTCGTCGGGGACAGACTTTGGACAAAGTTGACGAGCTCACAACTGCCTACGAGGCTTGGGTTGCGGCACGCGAAGGATTGGCGCGTGATCTGCCGCCGCTGATCCTCGAAAACCCAAACGACGATTTGATACGCGCCCTGATCGCGCGCGAGGTCGCTACCCATCGCCAATTCGTTGCTGCGAAAGAGCGGGCAAACGGCATTACTTAGGCGACGGTTCGAAGGTGTTTCATGCCGGGCTCAGGCTGACGACCCAGGCCAGCTACGCGCACACTCAAAAGATTGCAGCGTCGCATGCGGGATCGCTTTCGCGACCAACCGCTCGCGTCGCTTCGACTTGAATTGCTTGCACCGGCGCTTAAACGGATTCCAGAAAGCAAAAAGCCCAGTTCATCGAACTGGGCTAAGTGCTTGAATTCTTTGGGGTGGCTGATGGGACTCGAACCCACGACGACAGGAATCACAATCCTGGACTCTACCAACTGAGCTACAGCCACCGCTGTTTTCTCAACTAGCGCTGCTTCGAAAGCGGCGTCAATCAAGAAGCAAGATTATATACATACTAAAGTTGCCTTGCCTAGCCCTTTATTCAAGAATTTCGTCCGGAACGCGCAGATATTCGCGGGCCTCGTCGAAGATCGCGAGATCTGCCTTCGCGAGCTTGCGGCTGTCCGAGAGGATGCGGCGCCAGCCGCGCGCGCCGGCCACGCCGCGGTAGAGGCCCAGCGCATGGCGCACGATCGCGCCCAGGTAAGTGCCGCGTGCGATTTCGCTCGCGCAGTACTCGATGAGCTTCGCTTCCACTTCCTCGCGCGTAAGCGCAGCATCGGTCGAGCCATAGAAGCGCGCATCGACGTCGGCGAGCACGTAGGGGTTGTGGTACGCCTCGCGGCCGAGCATCACGCCATCGACGTGCTGTAGATGCTGCTCGACTTCGTCGAGCGTCTTGATGCCGCCGTTGATGATGATTTCGAGCTGCGGGAAGTCGCGCTTGAGCTGGTATGCGTAGTCGTACTTGAGCGGCGGGATCTCGCGGTTTTCCTTCGGGCTCAAGCCCTTCAGGATCGCGTTGCGCGCGTGCACGATGAAAACCTCACAGCCCGCTTCGGCAATCGTGCCGACGAAGTCGCGCACGAACGTATAGTCCTCGACCGTATCCACGCCGATGCGGTGCTTGACCGTAACGGGTACGGATACGACATCGCGCATCGCCTTCACGCAGTCCGCCACCAGTTGCGGTTCGTTCATCAGGCATGCGCCGAACGCGCCGCGCTGCACGCGCTCGGACGGGCAGCCGCAGTTCAGGTTGATCTCGTCGTAGCCCCACTGTTCGCCGAGCTTCGCGGCGCGCGCGAGGTCGTCGGGTTCGCTGCCGCCCAGCTGAAGCGCGACCGGCGCCTCGGCCGGCGTGAACGCGAGATGGCGCGGCACGTCGCCGTGGATGAGGGCGCCCGTCGTCACCATCTCCGTATACAGCCACGTGTGCCGGGAGATGAAGCGATGCAGCGAACGGCAGTGGCGATCGGTCCAGTCCATCATCGGCGCGACAGAAACGCGGCGGGGGCTGGCTTGACGGGTGGCGGACATGGCGATGGGAAACCGGGAAGTAACGGCTGACGTGGGATCAACCTTGCATTTTAACGCATGCGGGCCTGGCTCTTCGTACCCTTTGCGCACTGCGCCAATTTGCCGGATACCTAAGCAGGATGTGCGCCCGATGGCCATTTTCGGACGAAAAACCCTATCTGCGTTATGTAATCCGTCCGCAATTTGCTGCGTCGCGCAAATTTTTTTGAGAGCACTTTTAGGGTCTGTTCGGCGCTCAGCCCCGTCAGATCTGCCTGACAGGATTGTTGTGGAACGGAGAATAGTAAATTCGGATTATCGCGATTATTTTCCGATAGTAGGTGTATACACTGAGTTTCGTTGACGCAGCTCGTGGGCACTGACCTCCCAGGCGCGGCGCCTTCCCGATCCGCAACTGAACCTGATATTGGAGTCCACCATGAAGACCAAACTCATCGCAGCGCTGCTGGTCGCAGCTACCGCTTCTGTTGCCGCTCCGGCGTTCGCCAGCGGCTACGGCCCGGCACCGTTCTATCGCCCGGACGTCGGCGCGCCCGCTTCGCAGCGTGGCCAGAGCGTCCAGACCGTGGCCGCCGAACGCGTCCAGGAACAAGGCGCCCAAACGGCTTACGGCGGTGTCGCCGGCTCGGCTTCGCAGTCGGGCAGCCACGCAAAGGCCACGGGCCCGCAATCGGTTTTCTTCGGCCAGTAAGTCGCGCCGAAGTTTCCGATTCGTTGCTGAGCCGCCCGTGAGTCGGGCGGCCTGAAAGCCGGATGTCGTTGCGACGTCCGGCTTTTTGCTTTTCTGCGGCCGTTCTGTTTCTTTCCCGTGCGCCGCTCAGGAAGCGGCGCGCAGGCGCTTGTCGATCGCTTCGCGAATGCGATCGAAGGCCGCGTCGAAGGCGTTGTCCTGGGTCGGAAAGCGGCCAGCGGCGATGCCGTCGACCGGCACGTTGGCGTTTTCGGCGTCTGTGAGGCTCTGGATGATCTGCGTCGAGACGTAAAAACCGGCTTCGTGATCGCCGTCCACGCCGGCTGTCATGTCGAAACCCATATATTCGTAGCTGCGTCGGTTTTCCATGCCGATTTCTCCTCGTAGGCGCACGTGCGGATTCTGGCACGTCTGTCGCCGAGCGGCGCCGCGACCGCCGCGGCGCATTGCGCCACTTGCGGAAGCATGCGGTCGTATTCTGCAACTCCTGAAAAATTTCCCGCGTCGTGGTAGTTTCGGCGCTCCCCAACCGAACTGATGGACAACGTTTCCATGGAATACCGCACACTCGGCGAGACCGACGTCAAGGTGAGCCTGATCGGGCTCGGCACGATGACGTGGGGCGAGCAGAACACGGAGCGCGAGGCGCATGCGCAGATCGACTACGCGCTCGACCAGGGCGTCACGCTGATCGACGCCGCTGAAATGTACCCCGTGCCGCCGCGCCCGGAGACACAGGGACAGACCGAGCGCTTCATCGGAACGTGGCTCGCGCAGCATCGCGCGGCGCGCGAGCGTATCGTGCTCGCCACCAAGATTGCAGGCCCGGCGCGCCAGCCGCACAATCCGCAGCACATTCGCGGGCCGCAGAACCAGTTCGACCGCAAGAACCTGACAGAAGCGCTCGACGGCAGCCTGAAGCGCCTGCAGACGGACTACGTCGACCTGTATCAGCTGCACTGGCCCGATCGCAGCACGATGACGTTCGGCCGCAGCATGTACCCGTATCTCGACGATGCATACACGGTGCCGATCGAGGAAACGCTCAGCGTGCTCGCCGATTTCGTGAAGGCGGGCAAGATCCGCCATATCGGCGTGTCGAACGAAACGCCGTGGGGCGTCGCGCAGTTCCTGCGCGCCGCCGAAAAGCTCGGGCTGCCGCGCATCGTCAGCATCCAGAATCCGTACAGCCTGCTCAACCGGACGTTCGAGAGCGGCCTGTCCGAATTCGCGCACCGCGAAGCCGTGGGCCTGCTCGCGTATTCGCCGCTCGCGTTCGGCTGGCTTTCGGGCAAGTACGAGGGCGGGGCGCGTCCCGAAGGCGCGCGCATCACGCGGTTCGAGCGCTTCAAGCGCTACAGCAAGCCGGAATCGGTGGCCGCAACGACGCGTTACGTGGAACTCGCCCGCGCCCATGGCTACACGCCTGCGCAGTTCGCGCTCGCGTTCGTCAACAGCCGGCCGTTCCTCACCAGCAATCTGATCGGCGCGACCTCGCTCGAGCAGTTGAAGGAAAACATCGCCAGCGCCGACGTCAAGCTCACCCCCGAAGTGCTCGCGCAGATCGACGCGCTGCACGAGCAGCAGCCGAATCCGGCCCCTTAAAGGGAAAGCGGCAAACCGCGCTGTCCCTCACCGGGCCGCGCGGCGTCGCGTGAGGCGCCAACGCAGCAAAGGCGTTGGCGATTCGCAAGGCATACACTACGATCCAGCATGCGCCGCCGGGGCGCCATCACGCCTCGCGTGACGGCGCCCCGTCGGCCGTTCATACGCTCAATCCCGGAGAATTTTTACAATGACGAGCGCACGTCCAGCGCAATCGCCCCCGTCTTACGGCTGGCCCATTTTTATTTTGCTGGCGGTGGCCGGCCTCTTCTACGTGAAGTGGTTCCCGTACTATCACCGCGCATTTACCGCCGAGGAGACGCACTCCATCGGCAAATCGATCCTGATGGGCGGCGCGGCCACCGCCCCCGATCCCTCGTTCTCCGCCGCGCTCGATTACGCCTACGCCTATGGCAAGGCGATCTGGCAGGCCATGGTGCTCGGCCTGCTGCTCGGTTCCGGCGTGCAGGCGCTCCTGCCCGTGCAATGGGTCGCGCGCGTGCTTGGCCGACGCGGCTTCGGCAGCGTCGCGGCGGGCGGCCTGCTCGCCGTGCCCGGCATGATGTGCACCTGCTGCGCCGCGCCCGTGGTCGTGGGCCTGCGCGCGCGCAATGCGTCGGCTGGTGGCGCGATTGCGTTCTGGCTCGGCAACTCCGTGCTCAATCCCGCGACGCTCGTGTTCATGGGCTTCGTGCTCGGCTGGCAGTGGAGTGCGCTGCGTCTCACGCTGGGCCTGCTGATGGTGTTCGGCCTCGGCTGGGTCTGCAACCGGCTCGTGACGCCCGAGGAATCGCGTGCCGCCGACGATCGCCTCGCGCAACTCGCCCAGCAGCAGGCCGAAGGCGGCAACGTCTTCGTGCGCTGGGCGCGCATCTTTGCGCGCATGGCCGTGCGGCTGGTGCCGGAATACATCGTGCTGGTGCTGTTGCTTGGCGCCGCTCGCGCATGGCTGTTCCCGCATATCGGCCCGGAAGTCACGAGCGGCCTTGGCTGGATCGTCACGTTCGCCGTGGTCGGCATGCTGTTCGTGATCCCCACGGCCGGCGAGGTGCCGATCATCCAGGCGATGCTGGCGCTCGGCATGGGTGTGGGTCCCGCGGGCGCGCTGCTGATGACGCTGCCGCCCGTGAGCGTGCCGTCGTTCGCGATGCTGGCGGGCTCGTTCCGGCCGCGCATGCTCGCGGTCGTGGGCACGACGGTGGTGTTCTTCGGCATCGCCGCCGGGCTCGCGGCGGTGGCGCTAGGCTTCTAGGGACGCCGGGACGAGGCAGGCGCCATGCGTTCAGCGTTGGCATTCTTGTAATACGCGGGCGGTTCGCCGTCCGCCACGGAGCGGGCCGCGGCCCGAAAACCAGCATGGCAAAGCAAAAAACCAATCCGAAACTCGAGCAGGCGCTCACGCGCGGCGATCTCGCCATTCGCCAGGCCAATTCGGCACGCGCCACGGCGGTGCTTCGTGCGCTCGGCAAGATGATCGTCGAGGCTTCGGCCACCATCGGCGTCGAGGCGGATACCTCGATCCCCGACGGCGATCGCATCTACGACCCGGCCGACGGTCTCTGGCCGCAGTCGCTGCTGGTCTCGCTCGATGGCCCGGTGGAGGAGTCGGATCCCGAAGAGATCCGCACGGTGCGCTTGCTCGCCCAGACCCAATCGACGATGTTCCGCGTGGAATGGCATCGCGCCGACGGCAAGGTCGGCCGCCAGGAAGGCGGCCCGTTCGCGACGGTCGCGTTTATTTCGGACGTCGATATTCCCTGGGGCGACGACGAGGACTGAACGCCGCGCTATGGGGTGTCAGCGCATCATGCGCCGGCGGAACAGCACGGATGCGATCGCGAACGGCACTACTACGTAGATCGCGAGCACGAGCAGGTGCAGGCCGGCCTGCTCGACAGGCCGGTCGAGCATGGCGGGGCGGATCAACGCAACGGCATGCGCGAGCGGTAGCATCAACGTGATGTGCTGCGCGGCGGCGGGCAGTTGCGCGATCGGAAAGAACACGCCGGAGAGCAGCAGCATCGGCGTGAGCACGAGCGTCTGATAGAACATGAAGAAGTCGTAGGACGGTGCGAGCGCGGTGACGATCATCGCGCAGCTCGCGAAGGCGAGGCCCGCGAGCGCGATCACGGGCAGCGCGAGCAGCATGGAAGGAAAGCTCGCGTAGCCGAGCAGGCCCGCCACCACCATGATCGCAACGCCCGATAGCATCGACTTGCTCGCGGCCCACATCACCTCGCCGAGCACCACGTCGCCGAGCGTGAGCGGCGTGTGCATGATCGCTTCCCAAGTGCGCTGCACGTGCATGCGCGAGAAGCCCGAGTACATCGACTCGAAGCTCGCCGACATCATCACCGAAGACGACACCGTGCCTGCCGCGAGAAACGCGATGTACGAGACGCCGTCGACGTGCCCGACCATCAGCCCGAGCCCGAAGCCCAGACCGAAGAGATAGATCATCGGATCGGCGAGATTGCCGAACATCGACGCGAGGGCGAGCTTGCGCCAGACCAGATAGTTGCGCCGCCACACGGCCATCCAGTGCGTCGCGTTCGAAGGCAGCGCGGCGCGCGGCTCGCGCACGCTCGCATGTTCGGGGCGCGAGGGCGTCGGGTTGTTGGTGCGTGTCTGCATGGTGTCCTTGGCGATTCGTACGCGGGGCGTTGATCCTGCCGCCGTTAATCCTGCATCTCGCGGCCCGTGAGCCGCAGGAACACGTCTTCGAGATTCGCGGGCCGGTGCAGATAGCGCAAATCAGAGCGATGGCGCAGCTTCGCATGGACAGGCGCAGGGTCGTCGACATAACAGAACAGCGTCTCGCCGCTGATCTCGGTGCGCTTCGCGTCGGCCGCAAGTTCATCGCGCAACGCGACCGGGTCCGGTCCGTACACCTCGATCACATCGCAGCCGATCTCCGATTCGATCAGCGCCTTGGGTGCGCCCTCGGCGATCTTGCGGCCTTCCTCGATCACGCAGACCCGATTGCAAAGCCGTTCGGCCTCCTCCATGAAATGCGTGGTGAGGAGAATCGTTTTGCCGCGCGCGAGCAGCGAGCGCAGCCGCTCCCAGATCAGATGCCGTGCCTGTGGATCGAGGCCCGTAGTGGGCTCGTCCATCACAAGCACGTCCGGGTCGTTCACGAGCGCGCGCGCGAGTGTGAGACGTCGGCGCATGCCGCCTGAGAGTTCGCCCACGCGTGCGTCGGCCTTGCTTTCGAGGCGCGCGAATTCGAGCAATGGCGCGACGAGCTCGCGCGTTTCGCGCGCGGACAAGCCGAAGTAGCGGCCGAACACGAGCAGGTTCTCGCGCACGGTGAAGTCGGGGTCGAGATTGTCGAACTGCGGCACCACCCCCACGCGCTGGCGGGCGTGGCGCGCGCGCGCCGGCACCGGCTCGCCGCACAGGCTGATGCGACCCGCATCGGGCGAAACGATGCCGAGCAGCATGCGCAGTGTCGTGGTTTTTCCCGCGCCGTTCGGGCCGAGCAGTCCGAAGCACTCGCCGGGAACGACGTCGAACGACAGGCCGTTGACGACCGTCCTGTCTCCATAATGTTTGATGACCTGCTCGAATTCGATGGCGGGTGCGGGCATGGACCGGTTGAACGTGAGTCGATCGGGCATCGCGCGAGTCGCTCGAAGTACCGAACGAAAAATCGCACGAAACGAGGCGGCCCATTTTAGTGCATTGCTGCGTGGCGGGTCGGGCGTCGCTCACAAGTGTTTTGACGACGCACGAGGTAAATGCATGTCGCGGCAAGCATCCAGCACTGTGCAAGATGCGTGCGCCGATTGGGACGTGCCTGGCGTTTTTCGATGCACACCTGGCGTTTTCCAGCCCTTGCGTGTGGAATTGCGGCGCACCATCATGAGAATCGCACAGCCTGCAAATCACGCGGGCGGGGAGAAGCGATCATGGCGAGCTATAAAAAAATTCTGCTCTGTTACGACGGCTCGCGCGAAGGCCGCAAGGCGCTGCGGTGCGGCGCCGATCTTGCACTCGATCTGCAGGCCGAGACGCACTTGCTCTCGGTCGTCGACATGCGTTCGACGATCGCCCAGAGCGCCGGCCTGTTGACCGACGTGGCCTGCGGCCGCTTCGAGGAAACGGCGCGCGAGATTCTTCAGGAAGGCGTGGACTGGCTAACTGAGCGCGGCGTGCGCGCTCAGGGGCATTTCGCGTTCGGTCATCCGATCGACGAAATCGCGAATCTGGCCAACGAGCTGAATGCCGACCTCGTGGTGGTGGGCCACCGCTGCCGCACAGGGCTCTCGCGTTGGTGGATGGGCGCCGGCAACACGCCGCTGCTCGACCGCGTTTCGTGCAGCATTCTCGTGGCGTGTTCGTCGGCGGCTGAGGAAAAGCAGCAGCAAGCCGCCGCGTAGGGGATCAAGCGGGCCGGCTCGACTGGAACCGGCCTGTTAGCGCTGCCACTGCCGATCTGTCTCAGTTCGAGACGTTTCCTTCGCTTAGCTCGACCGCCGAGAGCTTCCACGAGAAGAGCCCGTGACGCTGCAGAATGGCGGCGTAGTGCTCGCCCGTACTGCCGCGGTCCCACGTGAGCGCGAACTCATTGAGGCCGCGATAGCCCGCCGTGGTCACCGGCCGCGCCTCGGGCGCGGGGGTGCCGGATACGGCCGGGGCCGGTGGCGCGGCGGAGGCGGGTGCCGATTGCGGCGGCTCTGCCGATTGCGCGGATGGCGCGCCGGATTCCGCTGGCGGCGGCGCGTGTGGCCGGTCGCCGGGCTTGCCCGTCGGCGGCATGCCATCGAGCAGGGCGGCCACGCCTTCCGGTGTGGCGTAGGCATCCACGAGCGGACTAATCAGTGCCGCGCCAATTACGGCGCCGAGGATCAGCAACGGATTGCTGCTGTGCTGCCCCTCGACGCGCCGGTGCAGCATCTCGCCCACCTGCTGTTTCAGGCTCAGGCGCAGCGCAGGGTAATCGACGTATTCGTTGAGCGCGACGGCGTCACGCGCGTCGGCCGCGGCTTTCATGTGTTTCACCGCGATATAGGGCGACGCATAGGCGTAGCCGATCGCGGCAACGACCATTGCGACGGCGACCGTGATCGCAACGGGCTTTTTCCAGCCTTGGGTCTTGCGCGGGGTAGAGAGAGATTCCGTCATCGGCATAGGGCAAATCGTTTAAACACGGTGTTGACCGCAAACCGGGCCAAACGATCCCGCCCGTAACCTCTTCTCACATTTGGGCAGCGTTGCTGCTTACTTCGCGAGTGCCGCGGGCAGGTCGCTGTGCTGCTCGGCGATGCAGCGGTCGATTGCGCGGCAAACCGCGTCGACCGTGCCGACTAGGATGAGCCGCGACGGACCCTGATAGACGCGCACGGGCGCGCGGCGCATGGGCTGTTCGGTGTTGAGCGTGCTGTTGAGCGACACGCGCGCAAACGCCGGCTGTGCCGAGGGCAGCACGGGCAGGTCGGCTGCGCTGGCCGCTACCATCTCAGGCGAGTCTTCGAAGAGCGAGCCGCTCAGTGCGGCAGCCGAATCGCGGACTTCGCGGACCGCGCACGAGGCGATTCCACGGAGATGGCGAAGGCGGCCGAATTGGCGGAAGGGCAGCAGGCGGGCAAGACGTTCCATGACTCTCTCCAGGTATGCGCAGATGGTGCGCAAACAATGTGCAAACCGCGCTCAGACGGATTCCTTAGAATTCGGTGGGGCGGATCAGCCCGACCGCGATGCCTTCGAGCGCGAATTCCGCGCTGCCGGCCTCCACGAAAATATTGTCGTAATCGGGGTTCTCGGCGATCAGCTCGAGCCCGTTCGGACGGCGCTTCAGGCGCTTGACGGTCACGTCGTCGCCGAGGCGCGCCACGATGATCTGGCCGTCTTTCGCTTCGGCCTTTTTCTGCACGGCGAGCAGGTCGCCGTCGAGGATGCCGGCGTCGCGCATGGAAAGGCCGCGCACCTTCAACAGGTAGTCGGGGCGGCTCGAGAAGAGCGCCGGGTCGCACATGTAGTTCTGCGAGATGTGCTCCTGCGCGAGGATCGGGCTACCCGCAGCGACGCGGCCGACGAGCGGCAGCGAGAGTTGCATGATGCTCGGGTGCGGGAGCGTGAACTGGTGTGGCAGGTCGTCGGGCCCCGGCACGAGGCGGATGCCGCGCGAGGCGCCCGCAGCCAGTTCGATCACGCCCTTGCGCGCCAGCGCACGCAGATGCTCCTCCGCGGAGTTGGCGGAGCTGAAGCCGAGTTCCGCCGCGATCTCGGCGCGCGTGGGCGGAAAGCCCGTGCGCTCGATGGCCCGGCGAACCAGATCGAAAACCTGCTGCTGTCGTGCGGTGAGTTTGGTCATGGCGCCACTGTATGTTTGAACAGGTAACTGTATTTTTATACAGTACTCGCCACTTTTCAAGTGTTACTTGAAGTTCATCGACTGAACGTTGCCATCAGGCCGTTTTCCCGTGTTTGCGCGGATGAAACCGCGCTCCAACAGCGACTTCCTCTGTCCTTACCACTTTTGCGTATTAAAAAATAAGAAAACATCATTTTTAATAATGTAAGGGGATCGCTAGACTGGCCTCCATCGTTAGCTGCAGTTTCATCAATGAGCGCAAACGAGCACACACGAGAACGGAGAACAGATAGATGGGCACGACACATACGGGGCGCGCGGGCTGGCTGAAAACACTGGCGGCAAAACTGGTCATCGGCGTTGCGCCGCTCGTCGGCGTCACGGCGATGGCGGCTATGGTGCCGCTGGCCGCTCACGCGGATACATCGCTGCTCAACGTCTCCTACGATCCGACGCGCGAGCTGTACCAGGACATCAACGAAGCCTTCATCAAGCAGTGGAAGGCGAAGACGGGCGAAACGCTCACCATCAAACAGTCGCATGGCGGCTCGGGCGCACAGGCGCGCTCGGTGCTCGACGGTCTGCAGGCCGACGTCGCGACGCTCGCGCTGGCATGGGACATCGACGCGCTCGCCAACAAGGGCATCGTCGCGAAGGACTGGCAAAAGCGCCTGCCCGACAACGCCTCGCCATACACGTCGACCATCGTGTTCCTCGTGCGCAAGGGCAACCCCAGGCACATCAAGGACTGGGACGATCTGACCAAGCCGGGTGTCTCGATCGTCACGCCGAATCCGAAAACCTCGGGCGGCGCGCGCTGGAACTATCTCGCGGCGTGGGCGTATGCGCTGCACCAGCCGGGCGGCAACGAGCAGAAGGCGAAGGACTTTGTCACGAAGCTCTACAAGAACGCGGGCGTGCTCGACTCGGGCGCGCGGGGAGCCACGACGAGCTTCGTGCAGCGCGGCATCGGCGATGTGCTGATCGCATGGGAAAACGAAGCATTTCTCTCGCTCAAGGAGTTCGGCCCGGACAAGTTCGAGATCGTGGTGCCTTCGGTGAGCATTCTGGCTGAGCCGCCGGTTGCCGTGGTGGACAAGGTCGTCGACAAGAAGGGCACGCGCAAGGAGGCCGAAGCCTACCTGCAGTTCCTCTATAGCGAAGAGGGCCAGGAGATCGCCGCGAAGAACTTCTACCGTCCGCGTTCGGACAAGGTCCCGGCGGCGCTCACGGCGAAGTTTCCGAAGCTCAAGCTCTACACGGTCGACGACACGTTCGGCGGCTGGCCCAACGCGCAGAAGACGCATTTCGCGGATGGCGGCGTGTTCGATTCGATCTATCAGCCGCAGTAAAGCTGTCGAGCAGTCAAGCAGCAGGCGGTCAAGCAGTAAGCGGTCCGCATAACGACGTGACCGCATAACAACGAAGCGCGCCTACGGGCGCGCTTTTCGGCGCGAATCTGCAACGCACGAATCGCGCAACCCATGTCTGGACGATGAGCATGACAACGTTTCGATTGCGCAAGCCCAGTGCGCTGCCTGGCTTCGGTTTGACGCTTGGCATCACGGTGGCCTATCTGAGCCTCGTGGTGCTCATTCCGCTTGCCGCCACCTTTCTCAAGACGGCGACACTCGACTGGAGCCAGTTCGTGCGCGCCGTGTGGTCGCCGCGCGTGATCGCGTCGTACCGGCTCACGTTCACCGCCGCGCTCGGCGGGGCGCTGATCAACGCGGTATTCGGCTTCCTGCTGGCGTGGGTGCTCGTGCGCTATAGGTTTCCGTTCAAACGGGTGATCGATGCGCTCGTCGATCTGCCGTTCGCGCTCCCGACTTCCGTGGCGGGCATTTCGCTCGCCGCCGTGTATGCCGGCAATGGCTGGATCGGCCAGTTCCTGCAGCCGCTCGGTCTGAAGATCGCCTTCACGCCGCTCGGCGTGCTCGTGGCGCTGACCTTCATCGGCTTGCCGTTCGTCGTGCGCACGGTGCAGCCGGTGCTCGAGGACTTCGAGCGCGAACAGGAAGAGGCCGCTGCGTGCCTCGGCGCCTCGCGCTGGCTCACGTTCCGCCGTGTCGTGCTGCCCGCGGTGCTGCCGGCGCTTCTCACGGGTTTCGCGCTCGCGTTCGCGCGTGCGCTGGGCGAGTACGGCTCGGTCATCTTCATCGCCGGCAACGTGCCGATGAAGTCGGAGATTACGTCGCTGCTCATCATCACCAAGCTCGAGCAGTACGACTATGCGGGCGCAACGGCGCTTGCCGTGATGATGCTCTGCGTCTCGTTCGTCATGCTGCTGCTCATCAACTCGCTGCAGTGGTATTTGCAGCGCCGCACGAGCCGGGGTGTAACGGCCGGCAGCGCGCCGAGTGCCGTGGTGGGCGCAACCGTCGCGGGAGGTGCGCAATGAGCACGCTGCCGCAACAACGAAGTACGCGCCGGCCGGACCCGGTCACCGAATCACCGTGGGTGCGCTGGCTGCTGACCGGCATCGCGCTCGCGTTTCTCGCGCTGTTTCTCGTGGTGCCGCTCGTCGCGGTGTTCTGGCAGGCGCTGTCGAAGGGTATCGGCTTCTACTTCACGTCGCTCGTCGATCCCGACGCGCTCTCCGCGATCAAGCTCACGCTCATCACCGCGGCGATCGCGGTGCCGTTGAATCTGGGCTTCGGCCTCGCGGCGTCGTGGGCGATCGCGAAGTTCGAGTTTCGCGGCAAGGCGCTGCTCACCACGCTGATCGACCTGCCGTTTTCAGTTTCGCCCGTGATTTCAGGTCTCATCTACGTGCTGCTGTTCGGCGCGCAGGGCTGGCTCGGGCCGTGGCTCGAAGACCGCAACGTGCAGATCATCTTCGCGGTGCCGGGTATCGTGCTCGCCACCATCTTCGTGACGTTCCCGTTCGTCGCGCGCGAGCTGATTCCGCTGATGCAGGCGCAGGGCAACGACGAAGAAGAGGCCGCCCACGTGCTGGGCGCCTCGGGCTGGCAGATGTTCCGCCGCGTGACGCTGCCCAATATCCGCTGGGGTCTGCTGTACGGCGTGATTCTCTGCAACGCGCGCGCCATGGGCGAGTTCGGCGCGGTGTCGGTGGTGTCGGGTCATATTCGCGGCCAGACCGACACGATGCCGCTGCACGTCGAGATTCTTTACAACGAGTACAACTTCGCGGCGGCGTTCGCCGTGGCATCGCTGCTCGCGTTGCTCGCGCTCGTCACGCTTGGCCTGAAGCTGCTCGCGGAGCGCCGCCTTTCGGCGGAACTGCGCGGCGCGGACGAGATTCCCGCCTACGCCGGCCCGCAACCCGTGGCCGTGCAACATGTTTCACAACACGCAGCGCCTCGCGCCGTGCGCCAACCGATTCAAGTAGGGGAGCAGTAAACATGGGCATCACCGTCAGCAATCTGCACAAGCGCTTCGGCGACTTCACCGCCCTCGACAACGTCTCGCTCGACTTTCCGCCGGGCGAGCTGGTTGCGCTGCTCGGACCTTCCGGTTGTGGCAAGACCACGCTCCTGCGCGTCATTGCGGGCCTCGAATACGCCGACGCGGGCCAGGTCGTGCTGCAAGGCCAGGACGTGGGCGAGGTGGGCGCGCGCGAGCGCCAGGTGGGCTTCGTGTTCCAGCATTACGCACTGTTCCGCCACATGACGGTGTTCGAGAACGTGGCGTTCGGGCTGCGCGTGAAGCCGCGCAGCGAGCGGCCCTCGGAGGCCGTGATTCGCGAGAAGGTGCATGAACTGCTCAAGCTCGTGCAGCTCGACTGGCTCGCGCAGCGCTATCCGTCCGAGCTGTCGGGCGGCCAGCGTCAGCGCATCGCGCTTGCGCGCGCGCTCGCCGTCGAGCCGAAGGTGCTGCTGCTCGACGAACCGTTCGGCGCGCTCGACGCCAAGGTTCGCAAGGAGTTGCGCTCGTGGCTGCGCCGCCTGCACGACGACCTGCATATCTCGACGATCTTCGTCACGCACGACCAGGAGGAAGCGCTCGAGGTGGCCGATCGCATCGTCGTGATGAATCATGGGCACGTGGAGCAGGTCGGCAGCCCGCAGGACGTCTATGATCATCCGCAGACGGCCTTCGTGTACGAATTTCTGGGCGCCGCAAACCGGCTGCGCGGCAGCGTCGATGCACGCGGTTTCGTCGCCGAGGGCGCGGCGCAGCCGATCTCCGTGCATGCGAGCTTCGAAGGGCCCGCGCTCGCCTACGTGCGGCCGCACGACCTCGTGCTGCACCGCGAAGCGAGCGATTATCGCGACGGCATCGTCGTCGACGTGCGCCGCGTGGTGACGCTGGGCGGCTCGGTGCGCGTGGAGCTGGAAAGCCGCACGGGCGGCGCGCTCGAAGCCGAGCTCGACCGCGAGTCGTGGCGTGCGCTGGGCCTTTCGGTCGGCGAGGGCGTGACGGCCGTGCCGCGCGGGCTTCGCGTATTTCCGGCGCAATGAGCGCTGTAAAAAGCAGCGCAGCAAGCGTTACAGTGCTCACATCGACAAAAACGAATAATCGGTCAGCAGTCCCGGAGAGAAGACCATGAATTTTCAGCAGTTGCGTTTCGTGCGCGAAGCCGTACGGCAGAACATGAACCTGACCGAAGTGGCGAACGTGCTGTATACGTCGCAATCAGGCGTTTCCAAGCAGATCAAGGATCTCGAAGACGAGCTCGGCGTGGACATTTTCATTCGCCGCGGCAAGCGCCTGACCGGCCTCACGGAGCCTGGCAAGGCCGTGCATCAGCTGATCGAGCGCATGCTGCTCGACGCCGAGAACCTGCGCCGCGTGGCGCGCCAGTTCGCGGACCAGGACAGCGGTCACCTCGTGGTCGCGACGACGCACACGCAGGCGCGTTACGCGCTGCCTAAGGTCGTGCACCGGTTCCGCGAAGTGTTTCCGAAAGTCCACCTCGCGCTGCGCCAGGGCAATCCGCAGCAGATCGCGCAGATGATCATCAACGGCGAGGCCGACATCGGCATCTCGACCGAGGCGCTCGACCGCTTCCCCGACATCGTCACGTTCCCGTGCTACTCGTGGCATCACGTGGTGGTCGTGCCGAAGTCGCATCCGCTCGTGGGCCGCGAAAATCTCACGCTCGAAGACGTGGCCGAGTATCCGGTCATCACCTATGACCAGGACTTCACGGGCCGCTCGCACATCGACCAGGCGTTCGCGAAAGCGAGCGTGGTGCCCGACGTGGTGCTGACCGCCATCGACGCGGACGTGATCAAGACCTACGTCGAACTCGGCATGGGCGTGGGCATCGTCGCGGCGATGGCCTACGACCCGAAGCGCGACAGCGAACTCGTCGCGCTCGACACGGAGCATCTCTTCGATGCGAGCACGACGCGAGTGGGCCTGCGCAAGGGCGCATTCCTGCGCCAGTACGCGTACCGGCTCATCGAAATGTTCGCGCCGCAGCTCACCGAGCAGCAGATCGCGAGCCAGCTGCGCGAGGCAACCTGAAAAGCGCGCTGACTTTCTCGGCGGGCGGCGGATCGCTTAAAATCGCCGCCATGAATACTTCCACTTCCTCCTCAGCGGCGGCGCCCAGGCTGCCGCGCATTGCCGTGCTCGCCACGGGCGGCACGATTGCGGGCTCCGCCGCGGACGCCGCGAACACCGCGGGCTACCAGGCCGGCGTGATCGGCGTCGCGCAGCTGCTCGCAGCCGTGCCGGGCCTCGACGCCATCGCCCTGATCCATGCCGAGCAGGTCGCGAGCATCGACAGCAAGGACATGTCGCTTGCGCTGTGGACTACGCTCGCGCAGCGCGTGAACGAACTGCTGGCCAGCGACGAGATCGACGGCGTGGTGATCACGCACGGCACGGATACGCTCGAAGAAACCGCGTACCTGCTGCATCTCACGGTGAAGAGCGCGAAGCCATGTATCTTGACGGCCGCCATGCGGCCCGCCACGGCGCTTTCCGCCGACGGCCCGCTCAATCTGCTCAATGCCGTCACGCTCGCGGCGAGCGAGGCGGCGGCGGGACAGGGCGTGCTGGTGGCGTTCAATAACCGCATTCATTGCGCACGCGACGTCGCGAAGATCAGCACCTATGCGGTGGATGCATTCCAGTCGCCGGAAATCGGCGCGCTGGGCTGGGTGCAGGATGGGCGCGTGGAATTCCAGCGCCGCGCGCTGCGCCCGCATACGGTCGATGCGCCGTTCACGGCACCGGTCCAATGGCCGCAGGTCGAGATCGTGACGAGCTACGCGGGCGTGTCGCGCGCGGCGGTCGAAGCACTCTTTGCCGCCGGTGTGGATGGGTTCGTCGTGGCCGGCACGGGCAACGGCTCGATTCACGGCGCGTTGCAGCAGTCGCTGGCCGAAGCGGCCGCCAAGGGCGTGGCCGTCGTGCGCGCCTCGCGCGTCGGCTCGGGCCACGTGATGCACAACGGCGCGGCCAAGGACGATACGCTCGGCTTCGTGTCTTCGGGCACGCTTAGCCCGTACAAGGCGCGTGTGCTGCTGCTGCTCGCGCTGGCGGCTGGCACGACCGACAAGGCGGGGCTGCAGGGCGTGTTCGACACGTACTGAGCCTGGCCGCGTACAAAGTAAAAACGGGCCTGGCGGATCGCTCCGCCAGGCCCGTTTCGTTTCTGGCCCTGTTCGTGTGTCGCCGCACTTACTGCAGCGGCGGAATCACGAGCACCTGACCCGGATAGATCTTGTCCGGGCTCTTGAGCATCGGCGTGTTCGCCTCGAAGATCGCGTCGTTCTTCGCGCCGCTGCCATAGTACTTTTCGGCGATCTTCCAGAGGTTGTCGCCGGCAACGACCGTGTGGTGCTGCGCTTCGGGCGCGGGGTTGGTCACGGTCATCTGGTCGTCGACCTTGTCGACGTTCTGCACGTTGCCGGCCGCGACGAGGATCTTCTCCTTGGTGGGCTGGTCGGCGGCGTTGCCGGTGACCGTCACCGTGTGCGAGACGCCGTCGTAGGTCACGCCGAGGTTGTCGGCGTCGAGGCCCTGCGAGCGGATATAGGCCGCGATCGCGTCGCCGGCCTTCTGGTTCAGCTCGGCGAGATTCGCGGCGGGGTCTGCCGGTGCGGCAGCGGGTTCCGCGGCGGCGGCCGGCGCGGCAGCCGTGCCGAAGAGTTTTTCGCCTGCTTCCTTGATGAAATTGATAATGCCCATCGATCACACTCCTCACGTGCTGGAAATGACTGGGTGGTCACGCGTCGGGTCCACATTGACCCGTCGGCATGACAGCCCGATGAAAGCACGATTCTAGAAACGCGGTCGCGAACGCGTCCATCGGGGCAGCGTCAAAGAGTGTGAAACCGGGGAAAGAAGAGAGAAGGCAAAGAAAAACGGGCATCCGACACGCGGACACCCGATGACGACGTCTGACCGACCAAGGCTTCCCCGCCGTCACCGGGCGCCGCTTTCGGACCCCACTGGCCGCCCTCAGCCCAGAGCGGCACCGATTTGCCTCGCGACGGTTGCCGCCGCCGCGAAGCGCCCCACGGGAGGCTGATGCACACGCTCGAATGCCTGCGCACCAGCCGGTATGCGTGATCCGGTTCTACAGGCGGTCCGCCCGTTGCGTCGCGCGAACCGCCGTGCTGCTACCTGCTACCGCTGAAAATCAAGCCACCTTCACCTGCGCTTGCGGCTCGGCGATCTCGAAGTTCGCCATGATCTCGAGCGCGCGGATCATGGCCGAGTGGTCCCATGCCTTGCCGCCGTTCGCGGCGCACACGCTGAAGAGCTGCTGCGCGCTCGCGGTATGCGGCAGCGCGATGCCCAGCTTGCGCGCGCCGTCGATCGCGAGATTCAGGTCCTTCTGGTGCAGTTCGATGCGGAAGCCCGGATTGAACGTGCGCCTGGTCATGCGCTCGCCGTGCACTTCGAGAATGCGCGACGAAGCGAAGCCGCCCATGAGGGCCTTGCGCACGCGCTCGGGGTCCGCACCCGAACGTGCTGCGAACAGCAGCGCTTCGGCCACGGCCTCGATGTTCAGCGCGACGATGATCTGGTTCGCCACCTTGCAGGTCTGGCCCGCGCCGTTGTCGCCGATGAGCGAAATATTCTTGCCCATCAATTCGAACAGCGGCTTGGCAAGATCGAACGACTTCTGCGGGCCGCCCACCATGATCGTGAGCGTGGCTTCGCGTGCGCCGACTTCACCGCCCGAGACCGGCGCGTCGAGATAGTCGCAGCTGAGTGCGTTGATCTGTTTGGCGAACTGTTGCGTTTCGAGCGGCGAGATCGAGCTCATGTCGATCACGAGCTTGCCGGCCGAGAGACCCTTGGCGACGCCGTCGTCGGCGAACAGGACGTTGGCGACATCAGGCGTGTCCGGCACCATCACGATGACGATGTCCGATACCTTCGCGACAGCCGTCGAATCGGCGACGACTTCGGTTTGCGTGCGCAGGTCGTCGGGCACCGGATACTTGCCGTTCACGGCGAGCGTGTGGCCGCCCTTGATGAGATTGCGCGCCATGTGCGCGCCCATGATGCCGAGTCCGATAAAGCCAATCTTTGCCATCTTGTGTCTCCGTTAAAGCGAATGCGTGAATGTGCGTCGTTGCGTCCGATTGCGGGCTCAGGCGAGTTCGGCGGTGCGCTGCTTCGCGCTGCGCAGCCAGCCGAGGCCTTCGACGGTCGTCGTGCGCGGCTTGTACTCGCAGCCGATGTGGCCTTCGTAGCCGAGCGAGTCGAGCAGATCGAACAGGAACGGGTAGTTGATTTCGCCCGTGCCGGGTTCGTTGCGGCCAGGATTGTCGGCGAGCTGGACGTGGGCGATCTTCGCGAAGTGCTTCTTGATCGTCGCGGCGAGTTCGCCTTCCATGCGCTGCATGTGATAGATGTCGTACTGCAGGAACAGGTTGTCCGAGCCGGTCTTTTCGATCACGTCGAGCGCTTCGCCCGAGCGGTTCAGCGCGAAGCCGGGAATGTCGTACGAATTGCACGGCTCGACCAGCAGGCGGATGCCTTCGCGTTTCAATTCACCCGCGGCGTAGCGCAGGTTCTCGACGATCGTGGCGAGCGCCGTGTCGCGATCGACGCCTGCCGTCGGAATGCCGACGAGGCAGTTCAGTTGCGGCACCTTCAGCGCCTTCGCATACTCGATCGCGCGGCCCACGCCTTCCTGGAATTCGCCGCGGCGCTCGGGCAGGCAGGCAATGCCGCGCTCGCCCGCTTCCCAGTTGCCGGCGGGCAGGTTGTGGAGGACGAGCTTCAGCCCGTTGACCTCGAGGCGCTCGGCCAGCTCAGTGGCCTTGTACGGATACGGGAACAGGAACTCCACGGCGTCGAAGCCCGCTTGTGCGGCCGCTGCGAAGCGGTCGAGGAAGGGCACTTCGTTGAACAGCATGGTGAGGTTCGCGGCGAATTTTGGCATGGTGCTGGGTCTCGCTGGTCGGTCAATGAAAGAAGTCAGGCGGAAGGTCACGCAGTCAATCATTCAGGCAGCGCGCCGATGCCGGGCGCGCTGCTCGTGCTGCGTTGATGCGGGCTCGAGTGCGCTCAGTCGAGGGCATTGATCGCGCTGATGGCAGTCGGCGCGTGCTCGGGTTTTTCGGCCAGTTCCTCGAACTCGTTGATGGCGTCGATCTCGGTGCCCATCGATATGTTGGTCACACGCTCGAGTATCACTTCGACGACGACCGGCACGCTGTGCTCGGCGGCGAGCGCCTGGGCCTCTTTGAGCGCCGGGGCGATCTCTTCGGGCTTGAACACGCGCAGCGCCTTGCAGCCGAGGCCTTCGGCGACCGTCACGTGATCGACGCCATAGCCGTTCACTTCAGGTGCGTTGATGTTCTCGAACGCGAGCTGCACGCAGAAGTCCATGTCGAACGCGCGCTGCGCCTGGCGGATCAGGCCGAGATACGAGTTGTTCACGACGACGTGCACGTACGGCAGCTTGAACTGCGCGCCCACGGCCAGCTCTTCGACCATGAACTGGAAGTCGTAGTCGCCCGAGAGCGCCACGATGGGACGCGTCGGATCGGCTGCGCGCACACCGAGCGCCGCGGGAATCGTCCAGCCGAGCGGGCCGGCCTGGCCGCAGTTGATCCAGTTGCGCGCCTTGTACACGTGCAGGAACTGCGCGCCGGCGATCTGCGAAAGGCCGATGGTGCTCACGTAGCAGGTGTCGCGGCCAAACGCCTTGTTCATCTCTTCGTACACGCGTTGCGGCTTGATCGGCGTGTTCTCGAAGTGCGTCTTGCGAAGCATCGTGCGCTTGCGCTCCTGGCAGTCGGCCACCCACGCGCTGCGATCCTTCAGCTTGCCCGCGGCCTTCCATTCCCTGGCGATTTCGACGAACAGTTCGAGTGCGGCCTTCGCGTCCGAGACAATGCCGAGATCCGGGCCGAACACGCGGCCGATCTGCGTCGGTTCGATATCGACGTGCACGAACTTGCGACCCTTCGTGTACACCTCGACGCTGCCCGTATGGCGGTTCGCCCAGCGGTTGCCGATGCCGAGCACGAAGTCGGAGGCGAGCATCGTGGCGTTGCCGTAGCGATGCGAGGTCTGCAGGCCGACCATGCCGGCCATGAGCGGATGGTCGTCGGCAATCGCGCCCCACGACATGAGCGTCGGGATCACGGGCACGCCCACGGTTTCGGCGAACTGCACGAGCAGGTCTTCGGCTGCCGCGTTGAGCACGCCGCCGCCCGAGACGATCAGCGGTTTGTCGCTCGCGTTGAGCAGTTCGAGCGCGGCTTCGATCTGCTTGCGCGTCGCGCGCGGCTTGTAGACCGGCAGCGGCTCGTACGTGTCGATGTCGAATTCGATTTCGGCGAGCTGCACGTCGATCGGCAGATCGACCAGCACCGGACCCGGACGGCCCGAGCGCATCAGATGGAACGCCTGCTGGAACACGCGCGGCACGAGCGCCGGCTCGCGCACGGTGACGGCCCACTTGGTGACGGGCTTGGCGATCGACTCGATGTCGACGGCCTGGAAGTCTTCCTTGTAGAGGCGCGCGCGCGGCGCCTGGCCCGTGATCGCGAGGATCGGAATCGAATCGGCCTGGGCCGAGTAGAGGCCCGTGATCATGTCGGTGCCCGCGGGGCCCGAGGTGCCGATACACACGCCGATGTTGCCCGGCGTGGCGCGCGTGTAGCCTTCGGCCATGTGCGAGGCGCCTTCGACGTGGCGCGCCAGCACGTGCGTGATGCCGCCGGCCCTTTTCATCGCCGAATAGAACGGATTGATGGCGGCGCCCGGCACGCCGAAAGCGGTGTCGATGCCTTCTTTTTCGAGCACCAGAACGGCGGCGTCGACGGCTCTCATTTTGGCCATGATTGTCTCCTGAATGTCTCGTATGCGAGGAATGGCGATGCGTTGAGGCCCACTTTAGGGGCGCAAGAAAGGTTTGATAAGATCAGTCCAGGTCGTTTATTCCGAAACAAAAAGTATGGAATGCCGGCGGGAGGGGCTTTCCGGCTCGCAACCCGACGGGGGAGACACGCAATGGACCGATTCAAGCAGATCGAAACCTTCGTGCGCGTCGCAGAAGCGGGCAGCCTCGCGGCGGCGGCGCTCGAGGAAGGTGTTTCGCCGGTGATCCTCGGGCGGCGTATCGACGCGCTCGAAAAGCGTCTCGGCGTGAAGCTCATTTACCGTTCTACGCGCAGGCTCGTGGTGAGCGAGGAGGGCGCGGCCTTTCTCGAACGCTGCCGCGGCCTGCTCGCCGACTGGGATCAGGCCGAAAACGAACTATCCGCCGGGCGCCAGGTGGTGAGCGGCCATCTGATCGTCTCGGCGCCGGCGGCGTTCGGGCGCAAGCACGTCGCGCCGCTCGCGCCCGAGTTCCTCGCCGACAAGCCCGAACTGCAGGTGTCGTTCAACCTCACCGACCGCGTGGTCGATCTGGTGCGCGAGGGCTACGACCTGTCGATCCGCATCGGCGGCGCGGTGGACCCGAACTTCGTCGCCGTGAAGCTCGCTACCAACCGGCGCGTCGTGTGCGGCACGCCCGAATATTTCCGCAAGCACGGGCGGCCGAAAACGCTCGAAGACCTGCCAAACCACAATTGCCTCGCGTTCAACCTGCAGGGCGGCCAGAACCGCGGCTGGTACTTCAGCCGCGGCGGCAAGCTCGTCACCGTGCGCGTGGGCGGCACGCTCGACTGCAACGACGGCGAACTGCTGCACCGCTGGGTGACCGAGAGCCTCGGCCTTGGCTGGCGTTCGACCTGGGAGATCGACGCCCAGCTCGCGCGCGGCGAACTCGAAACGGTGCTCGACGAATACGCGCTGCCCGATTACGACATCCTCGCGGTGTATCCGCAGCAGCGCTACGTGCCGGCGCGCGTGCGCTACTTCATCGACTACCTAAAGGAGGTCTACGCGCGTCCGGGGTACTGGGCCGGCGCGTAGTCGCGCATTTCGCATTTATTTTTCGTTTTCGTGCACACGGAGCGGGAATAAACTGGCCCGAGCTTCGGTAGTGCCTGTATGCGGCCACGGTCGCGTAAGCCAAACGAAGACGCGAGGGGACGACGTGGGAGAAACCGCGTACGAGCAGGATGAGGCCGCACGCAGCCGCCGCTTTCAGGCGCTGGCGCTGCCGCATCTCGATGCGGCCTACAACCTCGCGCGCTGGCTCTCGCGTAACCCGGGCGACGCGGAAGATATCGTCCAGGAGGCGTTTCTGCGGGCGTTCCGCTTCTTCGACGCGTTTCGCGGCGACGAGGCCCGCCCCTGGCTGCTCGCGATCGTGCGGCGCGTCTGGTACGACGAATGGCGGCGGCGCGCGGGCGCGGAAGAGGTGGCGCCGTTCGACGAGTTGCGCGACGACGCGCCGCTCGAAGGCTGGGAAACGGGCGGCGTCGATCCCGAGACGCTCGCGATCCGCGCCGAAGACACCCGTTATGTGCAGGATGCGCTCAGGCGCCTGCCGGTGGAGTATCGGGAAGTACTGGTGCTGCGCGAGCTGGAGGAGCTGGGTTATCGCGAGATCGCGGCGATCGCCGATCTGCCGCTCGGCACCGTGATGTCGCGGCTCGCGCGTGGCCGCAGACGCTTGGCGACGCTGCTGGCGGCGTACCACGGCGGCGAGCTAAACAGGTCAGCGGCAGGTAGTGCAGTCGGTGAGACTGCAAACGATTCGGTTGTCCGCGCCCCCGGCTGCGCGGACGACAGGGCAGGAGTCGGGGGAAGCAGTCAAGCCAGGAGACCATCCGGCCGGGGGAACGGCGGTCGGTTCCGTGAGGAGCCGGCCGCCGACGGCGGAGCGCCGTTGCGCACTCGCTCTCAAACCGAAGGCCGAACGACGGAGGCGCCCGATGAACTGTAACGAAGCGCGCCCGCTGGTCGACGCGAGCGTCGACCGCGAACTCTCCGCCGCCGACGAATGGCGTGTGCGCGAGCATCTCGCAGGCTGCGAGCCATGCCGGCGTGTCGCCGACGACGCGCAGGCCATCTCTCGAATGACCCGATCCGCGCCATACCACCGTGCGCCGGCTGGGCTGGCTGCGCGTATCGTCGCGGCATTGCCGGCGACGGACGTACCGCCGGCGAAAGCAGTGCCATCGCCAACCCCCGCGCGCGCTTCGGGCGGCTGGCGCGCCTGGCTGCGCAACTGGTGGCCGGGCAGCGGCGGCGGGGCGCGAGGCGAGGCGGGCGGTCGTGGCTGGGGCGCTGCGTCCGTCAACGCGGGGCCGCGCGCGGCCACGCTCGCGTGGTTCGGCTGCGCGGTGTTGATTCTTTGCGCGCTGGCAGTGATTGCCACGCTGCAACTGCGCCGCCCGGCCGCTGAGATGGCCTTCGTCGACGATCTCGTGTCCAGCCACGTGCGGGCCCAGATTTCGGGCCGCGATATCGACGTGATCTCGACCGACCGCCATACCGTGAAGCCGTGGTTCAATGGCCGGATCGACTACGCGCCGCCTGTCTTCGATCTGGCGCAGCAGGGCTTCGCGCTCGCGGGCGGGCGCCTCGATTATGTGGGGCGCGAACGCGTCGCCGTGCTCGTCTATCACCATGGCAAGCACGTGATCGATGTCTATGTGTTCCCGCCAGGCGCGAACGGGCCGGCCGTCTCGGGCGCCGTGCCGCAGAGTTCGAGCGAAGGCTACGCACTTCTGCGCTGGCAGGCGGCGGGCATGACCTTGTGGGCGGTGTCGGACGCCGGTGCGGACGCGCTCGACGGCCTGCGCGCGGCGCTCGACGCCCGTCTCGCGGGCGGCGCGAGCGAGGCGGCCGGCAGCTAGGCTGTCGCCTCACACGGCCGCACAGGGGCGCCTTCATGGCGCTCCTCGCCGCGCAAGTCATTGAAAACACGCCCGAATCATCGCCAGAACGCACGATCTGTCTTGCGTGCGTAGCCCATCCGCGCTACAATCTTCGGCTTCTCACTTGCCGCACCGGTTCCGACGCCCGGGTGGCTTAAATCCACAAGGAGTGATACATGCGTCATTACGAAATCGTCTTCATCGTGCATCCCGATCAGAGCGAGCAGGTGCCCGCCATGATCGAGCGCTACAAGAGCACGATCACCTCGCACGGTGGCCAGATCCACCGCATCGAAGACTGGGGCCGTCGTCAACTGGCCTACATGATCGAGAAACTCGCGAAGGCTCACTACGTCTGCATGAACATCGAATGCGACCAGGCCACGCTCGACGAACTGGAACACGCGTTCAAGTTCAACGACGCTGTTCTGCGTCACCTCATCGTCAAGATGAAGAAGGCCGAAACCGGCCCGTCGCCGATGATGAAGGAAGTGCAGCGCGAAGAAGCCAAGAAGGCGGCTGCCCAGCCGACCGAAGCGCAGGCTTAAGTACGTAAGCCATCAGGATTCAAGCAAAGTCATAGCCAACCCCGCGTGAACAGGCTTCAACTTACCGCTAGCGTCGTCGAACGCGAACCGGTGCGGTATACCCCCGCCGGCGTTCCGATCGCAAGCGTCACGTTGCAGCATCGCACGGAGGTCGTCGAAGCCGGCATTCCCCGCTTCGTCGAACTCACGATGCCCGCGGTCGCGGCCGGCAAGGCCTGCGGTCTCGTAGAAAGCTGTGAGATGGGCGTGGAAGCGCTCTTCACCGGTTTTCTGGCGAAAAAGCACCGCAATGCGCGAACCCTGGTGTTTCACATCACCGAAATGCAAGGCACAGGAAAGGACTAATCATGCCCCGCCCGACTGGTAAGAAATTCGACAAGCGTCGTCAGCAACAAAACCCGCTCTTCAAGCGCAAGAAGTTCTGCCGCTTCACGGCTGCAAACGTCGAACAAATCGACTACAAGGACCTCGACACGCTGAAGGACTTCATCGGCGAAAACGGCAAGATCACGCCGGCTCGTCTGACGGGTACGAAGGCCCACTATCAGCGTCAGCTGGACACGGCTATCAAGCGCGCGCGTTTCCTCGCGCTGATGCCGTACACCGACCAGCACAAGGCCTAATAAGACGACGCGATAAGGAGCAATAGAATGCAGATCATTCTTCTGGAAAAAGTCGTCAACCTGGGTAACCTCGGCGACATCGTCAAGGTGAAGGACGGTTACGCACGTAACTTCCTGATCCCGAACAAGAAGGCACGCCGTGCTACGAAGGACGCAATCGCCGAATTCGAAGTCCGCCGCGCAGAACTCGAAAAGGTCGCCGCTGAAAAGCTGGCAGCAGCGCAAGCCGAAGGCGAAAAGCTGAACGGCCTGACCGTCCAGATCGGCCAGAAGGCCGGCGTGGACGGCCGCCTGTTCGGTTCGGTCACGAACGCGGACATCGCCGTTGCGCTCACGAAGCAAGGCTTCGCAGTGGAAAAGGCGCAAGTGCGTCTGCCGGAAGGCCCGCTGAAGATGGTGGGCGACCACCCGGTGCAGGTTGCACTGCACACCGACGTCCTCGTCGACGTCACGGTGTCGGTGCTGGGCGAGCACGCCTAAGTACCCACGTGCGGCCCTCGCGGGCCGCGCGGTTTGACGCAAGACTCAGGAAGGGCAGGAGCCGCAGGGCTTCTGCCTTTTTTGTTGTGCGCGGCCTGGACGCTACGCGCGTTGCAAGTTTTCAAGCTTGTTCGAGGCACCCCCTTGTCCGATAATTGCCCTCCATGAACGCTCCGAAAGATCCCCAACTCGACTCGCTGAAAGTCCCGCCGCATTCGATCGAAGCCGAGCAATCGGTGCTCGGCGGCCTGCTGCTGGATAACGGCGCATGGGACCGGATTGCCGACTTCCTCTCGCAAAGCGACTTCTATCGCTACGATCACCGCATCATTTTCGAGCACATTGGCCGGCTGATCGCCGCCACGCGCCCGGCCGACGTGGTGACGGTGTACGAGGCGCTCGGCACCTCGGGCAAAGCGGATGACGTGGGCGGCCTCGCATACCTGAACGCGCTCGCGCAGAACACGCCGAGCGCCGCGAATATTCGCCGCTACGCGGAAATCGTGCGTGACCGTGCGGTGCTGCGCCGACTCGTGTCCGTCGCCGACGAAATTTCCGCCGACGCCTTCAACCCGCAGGGCAAGGAAGTGCGCCAGCTGCTCGACGAGGCCGAGTCGAAGGTGTTCTCGATCGCCGAGGACGGCGCGCGCGGCACCCAGGGCTTCCTCGAGATCGGGCCGCTGCTCACGCAGGTCGTGGAGCGCATCGACACGCTCTATCACACGGCCAACC
The DNA here is from genome assembly GCF_056155635.1 of Paraburkholderia sp. BR10141. Taxonomy (NCBI): domain Bacteria; kingdom Pseudomonadati; phylum Pseudomonadota; class Betaproteobacteria; order Burkholderiales; family Burkholderiaceae; genus Paraburkholderia; species Paraburkholderia sp. BR10141. The sequence continues at coordinate 55,015 of NZ_JBMIQH010000023.1, forward strand.
CGAGCGACGTGACGGGCACGCCTACGGGCTTCATGGACCTCGACCGCATGACGTCGGGCATGCACGGCGGCGAGCTGATCATCGTGGCAGGGCGCCCCTCGATGGGTAAGACCGCGTTCTCGATGAACATCGGCGAGTACGTGGCCGTCGAGTATGGTCTGCCGGTGGCCGTGTTCTCCATGGAAATGCCGGGCACGCAGCTCATCATGCGTATGCTCGGGTCGGTGGGCCGTCTGGATCAGCACCGCATGCGTACGGGCCGTCTGACCGATGAGGATTGGCCGAAGCTCACGCACGCCGTGCAGAAAATGAGCGAGGCGCAGATCTTCATCGACGAAACGGGCGGCCTGAATCCGATGGAATTGCGCTCGCGCGCGCGGCGTCTGTCGCGCCAGTGCGGCAAGCTCGGGCTCATCATCATCGACTACCTGCAGCTGATGAGCGGCTCGGGCACGGGCGAGAACCGTGCGACCGAAATTTCGGAAATTTCGCGCTCGCTCAAGAGCCTGGCGAAGGAACTGGATGTCCCTGTGATCGCGCTCTCGCAGTTGAACCGCGGTCTGGAGCAGCGTCCGAACAAGCGGCCGGTGATGTCGGACCTGCGCGAATCGGGCGCAATCGAACAGGACGCGGACGTCATCCTGTTCATCTATCGCGACGAAGTCTACAACCCCGACAGCCCAGACAAGGGCACGGCCGAAATCATCATCGGCAAGCAGCGTAACGGTCCGATCGGACCTGTTCGCCTCACGTTCCACGGTCAATACACGAAGTTCGATAATTTTGCCGGGGCGCAGACCTTCTACGGCGAATAACGCAAAGCGTTGCGCGGCTTGCGCCAAAGTGGCGCAAATGCCGCGTTGGCGGCTGCCGATCCATGCGGCAGCTCCCGCCTGACGATACAATATTGCCGTTTTATGACAGCCATCTCTGTCACTTATTTTGCTGCCCGATTGCCGCGAAGTGACCGCGAAGTCACCGCTTCGTGACGGCAATCCGAGACCAATTTCCGGGATACCAATGTTCGGTCGATTCATGCCCACCGAGGGCAAGTTCTTCGAGATTTTTAATGCGCATGCGAAATGCATCGTTTCCGCGAGCCGCGAACTCGAACTCCTGATCGATAACCTCGCTGACGCCGAGGTTCACAAGCAGAATGTGCAGGCCTCCGAAAAGGCCGCCGACAAGCTCACGCACGAGGCGATCGACCTTCTGCACAAGACCTTCATCACACCGCTCGACCGCGACGAGATCCACAAGCTGATCACGACGATGGACGACTGCCTCGACCTGATGGAAGACGTCGCCACGGCCATCTCGCTCTACGACGTGCAAGCCGTGACCGCCGAGGCGAGCCAGCTGGCGCACGTGGTGACGGCCACGGCCGAGCGCGTGCAGCTGGCGGTGGGCCTGCTCTCCGACATGAAGCAGGCGCGTGAGATCCTGCAGGCCTGCGAAGACATCGACCGTCTGGAGTCCGACGCCGACCGCTTGCTGCGCGGGGCCATTTCGAAGCTCTTCCGCGAGGAAGACGACGTCAAGAACCTGATCAAGCTGAAGGCGATCTACGAACTGCTCGAAGCGATCACGGACAAGTGCGAGGATGTCGCGAACATCATCGAAGGCATCGTGCTAGAGAACGCCTGAGCACACTGCGATGCAATCGATACAACTCGCTCTCTGGGCGGTCGCGACGCTGGTCGCCATCGCTCTCGTCTTCGACTTCATGAACGGCTTTCACGACGCGGCGAATTCCATCGCCACGGTCGTGTCTACGGGCGTTCTGAAGCCGCAGCAGGCGGTGGCTTTTGCCGCCATGTTCAACGTGATCGCCTATTTCGTCTTCCACCTGAAGGTGGCGCAAACGGTAGGCAAGGGCACCATCGACCCCGATATCGTCGACCACTACGTGGTGTTCGGCGCGCTGATGGGCGCGATCGGCTGGAACGTGCTCACCTGGTACTACGGCATTCCGTCGAGTTCGTCGCACGCGCTGATCGGCGGCCTCGTGGGCGCGGCGCTCGCGAAGTCGGGCTGGGCCTCGCTCAACTTCGACGGCCTCATGAAGACCGTGGCGTTCATCTTCATCTCGCCGCTGCTCGGTTTCATCCTCGGTTCATTCTTCATGCTCACGGTGTCGTGGCTGTACTTCCGCACGCCGCCAAGCAAGGTCGACCGGCGCTTCAGGCGCCTGCAGCTGCTTTCCGCTGGCCTCTATAGTCTCGGCCACGGCGGCAACGACGCACAGAAGACCATCGGCATCATCTGGATGCTGCTGATCGCAACGGGCTACTCGGCGATCGGCTCGGACGCGCCGCCCATCTGGGTGATCGGCGGCTGCTATCTGTCGATGGGTCTCGGCACGCTGTTCGGCGGCTGGCGCATCGTGCGCACGATGGGGCAGAAGATCACCAGGCTCAAGCCGGTGGGCGGTTTCTGCGCGGAGGCGGGCGGGGCGCTCACGCTCTTCACGGCTTCGTGGATGGGCATTCCCGTTTCGACCACGCACACGATCACCGGCGCGATTGTCGGCGTTGGCGCGACGCAAAAACTCAGCGCGGTGCGCTGGGGCGTGGCGGGCAACATCGTCTGGGCCTGGGTGCTGACCATACCGGCCTCGGCCACGCTGGCCGCGGCCGCATGGTGGCTCGGTCACCGCTTCATGTAAAAGCTGCGGCGCCTTCGGGCGCCGCAGTGCTTTTGAGGCTACGCCCGCGCGCTGACGCGCGCTTCAGATCAGTGGCGTGCTGGCCCCGTCCATCGGAATGAGCGCGCCGGTGACGTAGCTCGCGCGGCGGCTCGCGAGGAAGAGCGCGACATCGGCAATTTCCTCCGGCTTCGCGTAGCGCCCGAGCGGCACCTTCGATTCGCCGTTCGCCAAGGCCTCTTGCGCACCGACGCCCGTGCGTTGCGCCTCCAGCTGAACGGCCTCCTGCAGCCGCTCCGTGAGCGTGGCGCCGGGGTTGATCGCGTTGATGCGGATGCCATAGCGCGCGTGGTAATGCGCGAGGCCCACGGTCGCGAGCATCAGCGCCGCGTTGGCCGCGCCGCCCGCGATATGGATGTCGCTCGCGAACTTGCCGCCCATGCCGATGATGTTGACGATCGCCCCGGGTTCCATGCTCTCGCCCGACTTGATCCGCTGCACCATGCGGCGCAGCACCTCCTGCTGCGGGTAGATGTAGGGAAAATATTTCGCCTCCATCGTGGCCCTGAACGCGTCCGCATCGAGGGTTTCCGGGTCGTAGCGGCGTGCCGCGCCCGCGCTGTTGACGAGGATATCGATGGGGCCGACCGCGGTGGAGACTTCTTCGACCACGTCGGCCGCGCTGTGCGCCTCGTGCAGGTCCGCGCGCGTGAGGTGCACGTGCAGGCCTTCGCTCGCTAGTTGCTCACGAGCACGCGCGAGATTGGCGGGGTCGCGCGAGACGATCGCCACGCGGGCGCCTTCCTGCGCAAAGGCGCGCGCGCAGGCAAGGCCAATGCCCTTGCTGCCGCCCGTCACGAGTACCACCTTCTTGCTGAGTCCAAGATCCATCGTCGCCTCGCTGCGCGAAAGTATGAAAAACGGTCCCAAAACGATAGCAGAGGCGCGGGGCGCCGCAAACCGCTGCAAGCATGCTCGGCCGTTCGGCCAGGGGCAACGTGCCGCGCAGCGCCGTGGCCGGGTCGCTTCAGTCGCCGCCGTTGGCAAAGCGCGCGATCGGGTCGTCGCTGGACTGGGTCGGGGCGGGCGAGGCCGGGCCGGCCGTCGAGGCGCGCATGATCTGCGCGGCTCCCGCGGCTGGCGACGTCGCCTGGATCGGCGTCGAGCCCACCTGGCCGGCCTGGCGCGCCGCTGCGCTTGCCGTGGGCGGCGGGGGCTCGAAGGCGTCGGCGGCGGCGTCGATGGCGTCGCGCGGGGCGCTGGCGGCGGGGTTGGTAGCGTATGCAGGCGCGTTGTTGGCGGGCGCGGCCGCCGGTGCGAGCGCGCCCGCGTCGCGTGCCTGCGTCTGCGCCGCGCCGAGCGAGGCGGGCGGGGGCTCGAACGCGTCGGCCGGAGCGGCCGTGGAAGCCGTCGGCGTGGTGGCTGGCGTTGTCGGTGGCGTTGCCGCATAGGCCGCCTGCGGTGCGCCGACGACGCGGTTCTGGCTCGCGGCCGCGACTCGCGGCACGGGCTGCGCCGCCGTAGCCGGCGCGACGCTCGCCATTGCGGCAGCCGGTGGCGCGGTGTTCGCGCCAGGCACGCGTTCAGCCGGCGCAGACGCTTCCCAGGTCGGCGTCTCGAAAGGCGTGCGTTTGGGCGGCGCCATGCGGCGGATCCCGTCGAAGCGCTTCGCCCAGTACGGGTTGGTCAGATAGTCGAGTCGCACTGTGCCGCCGGTCGAAGGCGCGTTGACGAAGCGCAGGTTGCCGACATATATCCCGACGTGCGAATGCGGCCGCCCCGTCGTATTGAAGAAGACGAGGTCGCCGGCCGCAATCTCGTCGGGCTCGATCGTTTCGCCGCGCATGCTCATGTCGGCCGTGGTGCGGGGCAAGTCCACCGAGGCCGAGCGCGCGAGCACGTATTTGACGAGACCGCTGCAATCGAAGCCGCTGTCGGGCGTATTGCCGCCCCAGCGATACGGAATGCCGACGAGCCCCATCGCCTGGATCGAGATTTCCTCGCGGCCCACGCTGTGATCGACGAAATTGGGGAAGCCCGCAGGCTTGGTGCGCCACGCGTTTTCGCCGGCGGACGAACCACTGCGCGATACCCTTTGCGGCGCACTGGAGCACGCGGCAAGCAGGACTGCGATCAGAAGCGGAAGCCAGAGTCGACGCATGAAGCGGAGGTGGCGCGCGCGACGCTCGCGCCATCGGGAAAACGGATCATGGGCGGATGGTAGCCCGCCCGTCAGCGCTTTCGCAAGAATTCTTCACAACTTACTTGAAGTTCGTGCGCCAACTGTTGTGCCTGGGGGACGCCTGGGCAATAAAAAAGGACCGTATCCGGTTCCCCGGATACGGTCCTCGCCATCTGCACGGGCGCCCCAGAAAGGCGGCGCCCAAGCGAATGGATTACAGGATATCGGACGCGTAATCGGCAAGCCGCGAGCGTTCGCCGCGTGCGAGCGTCACGTGGCCGCTGTGCGCCCAGCCCTTGAAGCGGTCCACCACGTAGGTGAGGCCGGAGCTGCCTTCGGTCAGATACGGCGTGTCGATCTGCGCGATGTTGCCGAGACACACGATCTTCGTGCCCGGACCCGCGCGCGTGACGAGCGTCTTCATCTGCTTCGGCGTGAGGTTCTGCGCCTCGTCGATGATCAGATACTTGTCCACGAACGTGCGGCCGCGCATGAAGTTCATGCTCTTGACTTTCAGGCGCGAGCGGATCAGTTCCTGGGTCGCGGCGCGCCCCCATTCGCCGGCGGCGTCATCGGTCTTCTGAAGCACTTCGAGGTTGTCGTCGAAGGCGCCCATCCAGGGCTGCATCTTTTCTTCTTCGGTGCCCGGCAGGAAACCGATGTCCTCGCCAACCGGCACGGTCGCGCGCGTGACGATGATCTCGTTGTAGCGCTTCTCGTCGAGCACTTGGGCCAGGCCCGCCGCGAGCGCGACGAGTGTCTTGCCCGTGCCGGCCTGGCCGAGCAGCGTGACGAAGTCGATCTCCGGATTCATCAGCAGGTTCAGCGCAAAGTTCTGCTCGCGGTTGCGCGCCGTGATGCCCCACACATTGTTCTTGTGGTGGCCGTAGTCGCGCAGCGTTTGCAGGAGCGCCGTCTTGCCGTTGAGCTCGCGCACGATCGCGTGGAACGCCGGTTCGCCGTTCTGCGGCTCGAGATAGACGAACTCGTTCACGAGCATCGAGAGGCACTCGGGACCCGTCACGCGGTAATACGTGGTGCCGGTCTTGGTGTCCTGCCAGGACTCCATGCCCTTGGCGTGCTTCGACCAGAAGTCCTGCTGGAGCGCACGCACGCCCGAGTAGAGCAGGTCCTTGTCTTCGAGAACCTGGTCGTTGAAGTAGTCTTCCGCAGGCAGGCCGAGCGCATGAGCCTTGATGCGCATGTTGATGTCTTTCGACACCAGCACGACGAGGCGGTCCGGCCGGTCGCGCTGCAGCGCGCGCACCACGCCGAGGATCTGGTTATCGGCTTTGCCCTGGGGCAGGCCGTCGACCGGATCGATATGCGTGAGCGTGGTCTGGAAGTACAGGCGACCAAGCGCCTCGCGGCTGCCGAGGCGGCCAAGCGAAATGCCTTCCGAGATCGGGCCCGCATTGGCGACCAGCTGGTCGAGCGTGCGGCTCACCTGGCGCGCGTTGCGCGCGACTTCCGACATGCCCTTCTTGTGGTTGTCGAGTTCTTCCAACGTCATCATCGGCAGATAGACGTCGTGTTCCTCGAAACGGAACAGGCAGGTCGGGTCGTGCATCAGCACGTTGGTGTCGAGCACGAAGAGCTTCTGGACTTCGGTGCTCTCTTCGGGATGCACGCGTTTTTTCGTGCCGGCGCGCGTGGCGGGCGCAGCGGCGCCGCCGGACGCTTTTGCCGAGGCGGGTTTGCCGCCGCGCGCAACGGGTGTCTCGTCGGCATCGGTGCGGGCCTCGAGAGGCTGCAGCAGCGCTGCCGTGACTTGCTTGTTGTGGTTGCGCTTGTTGCGCGCGGGCGCCGGTGCGACCGGTTCGAGCGCGGCCAGTTCGGCGCTGGCGCTGGAAAGCGGCACCGTGCGCAAGGTGGTTGCGGCGTTGGCGGCCTGCGTCATCGGCTCGGCAACACTGCCGGGGCCGTATTCTGCAACGTCGGCCGCGTCGTTCTCGCTCGCGGCCTTGCGTGTGCTGCGCGTCGTGCGGGCACGCGCCTTGTATTCTTCGGGCGGCAGCAGGTTGCCGAGCTTGCTGGGGGGAGTAGGCAAAGGCATGGTGTCCCTCGAAAAAATCGGGTCGAGTGGTCGCGGGGTTACCCAGTAAGGCGCGCTTTCGGGCGGTGCGTGCGGGTGCCGGGTAGGCCTCCGCCGTTACTGCGCAAGGTGCGCGCTCATGTCAGAAAATGCCGGTTCGCCTGGTTTTCGATCAGCTCCTTGATGTTTGCGCGCGCCGGGTCGCAAAGCCGGCACGAACGGGGAGAAAAGCGGAAGAGAACAGCATCGAACAAACAAAAAAGCCGCCGCCCCGGATGACGAGGCAAGCGGCTTCACTTCGGTGTTGTCCCGTTGCCTCGGATACGCCCTTCCGGTCATTCCATGACCGGCTGCGAAACCGCCGCAACGCGACGTAAAAAGGGTTGGACAGGCACTCATTGCAGCCCAATATAACGCTCCTCAAAGCGCTTGTACAGCCTCCAGCACTTCATCGACATGGCCCGGGACCTTGATGCCGCGCCACTCCTGGCGCAACACGCCAGTCGCGTCGATGAGGAAGGTCGAGCGTTCGATCCCTCGTACCTGTTTGCCATACATTTTCTTCAATTTGATGACGTCGAAGAGCGTGCACAGCGCTTCGTCGGCATCCGATACCAAGGTAAACGGCAGTTCGAGCTTGGCCTTGAAGTTATCGTGCGAACGCACGCTGTCGCGCGACACGCCCACGATCTGCGCGCCGGCCTTTTTGAACTTCGGATAGAGGTCGCGGAACTGCAGGCCTTCGGTCGTGCAGCCGGGCGTGTTGTCTTTCGGATAGAAGTACAGCACCACCTTGCTGCCCTTCAGGCTCGACAGCGTGAAGTCGCCGCCGGTAGCAGGGGCGGTGAAGTCCGGGACGGGGTGGTCGACTGCGATGGTCACGTCAGGCACGTGGCTCTCCCTTTGTTATTGGCTGGCTTTGCCGCAGCGCACGGCGCCGTTTCGCCGGGACGGCGTGCCGCCCGCGGCGGGCGGTGTTGCGCGGGCGCGGGTCCTGGCAGACACCCCGCGGCGCGCAGGCGGCGGATTCAGTCGGGCTGCACGATCAGCTGGCCGGAGCGGCCGGCGATCTCGCCCCAGGTGACAGGGTACGATGGCAGCGAATCCGGGTCCAGCGTCGCATGGTAGTCGCCCATCGTGGCAAACGTATGGCCTTGTGCGCGCCAGCCGGCGAGCAGCTGTTCGAACACCGGTGCGAGCTTCTGGCCTTCGAGTTCGGAGTGCAGCGTGAAGACCTGATCGTGCGGGTTGTTTTCGGTGCGCTTGAGCATCCACGCCGCGACCGTATCGGTATCGACGCCATCGACACCGAGCACCTCGTCGAGCGTGGGCAGCGTGGTGGGCATCTGCACGTGGTTCAGCGTGCGGCCCGCCACCACCGGACGGTAGGGCGAATGACCGCGCCCGTCGGAGGCGTAGCGCATGCCCCACGTGTCGATCTGCTCGAAGGCGGCTTCGTTCATCTGCCAGCCTGCCGCGCCGTGCGTGACGGGCGGCGTGCCGAAGATCCGCGTGAAGCGGTCGTGGCTCTTCTGCATCTGGCGCGCGGTCCACCGCGCGTCGCGCTTGCGCACGTTGTCCTGCCAGTACACGTGATCCCACGTATGGATGCCGCACTCGAAGCCGGCTTCGTGAATCGCGCGCATTTCCGCCGCGGCTTCCACGCCGATGTCGGGCCCCGGCAGCAGCACGCCGTACATCAGCTGCTTCACGCCGTAGTGCTCGACCACCGACGTGCGCGAGACCTTCTTGAGAAAGCCAGGTCGCAACACGCGACGCAGCGCCCAGCCCGTGTGATCGGGGCCGAGGCTGAACAGGAACGTGGCGCGCGCCTTGTAGCGGTCGAAGATGCGCGCGAGATTCGGCACGCCTTCGCGGGTACCGCGCAGCGTGTCGACGTCGATTTTCAGGACGATGCGGGCCAAGAGGCGATGACCTTTCTCTAACGCTTAATGTTGCTCGACGAGCGCACGCGCTTCGGCGACATGGCCGCGGTATGCTTCGAAGATCTTGCGCAGCGCTTCGTCGAAGGTCGACTTCGGCGCCCAGCCGAGTTCCTGCTTCGTGTTGTCGATCTTCGGCACGCGGTTCTGCACGTCCTGGTAGCCCGCGCCGTAGTACGCGCCCGACGACGTTTCGACCAACTGCACCTTCTTGGCCGTTTCCGCGTATTCCGGGAATTCGGCGGCGAGCGCGAGCATCTTATGCGCGAGTTCGCGCACCGAGAAGTTGTTGGTCGGGTTGCCGATGTTGTAGATCTTGCCCGTGGCGACGCCGTCCTTGTTCTCGATGATCTTCATCAGCGCCGCGATGCCGTCGTCGATGTCGGTGAACGCGCGCTTTTGCGCGCCGCCATCCACGAGGCTGATGTTCTCGCCGCGCACGATGTGGCCGAGGAACTGCGTCACGACGCGCGACGAACCTTCCTTCGGCGTGTAGATCGAGTCGAGGCCCGGGCCGATCCAGTTGAACGGACGGAACAGCGTGAAATTCAGGCCTTCCATACCGTAGCCCCAGATCACGCGGTCCATCAGCTGCTTCGAGCACGCGTAGATCCAGCGCGGCTTGTTGATCGGGCCGTAGGTCAGGGCGGACGCATCCGGGTCGAACTGCTCGTCCGAGCACATGCCATAGACTTCCGATGTCGACGGGAAGACGAGGTGCTTGCGGTACTTCACGGCCGAACGCACGATCGGCAGGTTCGCTTCGAAGTCGAGCTCGAACACGCGCAGCGGCTGCTGCACGTAGGTGGCGGGCGTCGCGATGGCGACCAGCGGCAGGATCACGTCGCACTTCTTGACGTGGTACTCGACCCACTCCTTGTTGATCGTGATGTCGCCTTCGAAGAAGTGCATCCGCTCATGCTTGACGAGGTCGCCGAGGCGATCCGTCTGCATGTCCATGCCGAACACTTCCCAGTTCGTGCTTTCGAGGATGCGCTTGGAGAGGTGGTGGCCGATAAAGCCGTTCACACCCAGGATCAGAACTTTTTTGGTCATGGACGGGGGACAGATGAAATGAGTTCGGAGAACGCGGCGGGGCTGATGACGGTCTCCTGACCGTTATGCTGATGCCGCAGTTCGTGGATCGCGATGGCGCGTGCGTCGCCGCAAACGGCGAAAAGCGCATTATCGCTTACGTGGATGCCCACGGGCAATCCGGCGAGGGGGCGGACCCTTTCGGCGTCTTGCGAGCCGGGGCGCACGAGACGCGCGCGGGCAATCACGAAACGTTCGTTGCCGATGTCGGTGAACGCGCCCGGATAGGGCGGCGCGACGGCGCGGATCAGGTTGTACACGTGCTGCGCGCTCTCGCCGAAGTCGATGCGGCCGTCTTCCGGCTTGCGCCCACCGTAGTAGCTGCCCTTCGTGAGATCGTTCGGCAGATGCGGCGCTTCGCCCGCGATAAGCGCGGGCAGCACGCGCCAAAGCGTCTGCTCGGCCGCGACCGTCACCTTGTCGAAGACCTGCGCGGCGGTGTCGTCGGGCAGGATCGGCACCGGGGTTTGGGCGACGATCGCGCCCGCGTCGGGCTTCGCGCCCATTTCGTGCAGCGTGGCGCCCGTTTCGGTTTCGCCGTTGAGCACGGCCCAGTTCGTGGGCACGCGGCCGCGGTATTTCGGCAGGAGCGAGCCGTGCACGTTGTACGCGCCGCGCCCGGCGAGGGCGAGCAGGTCCACGGGCAGCATGTGCCGGTAGTAGAACGAGAAGATGAAGTCCGGGCGCGCTGCCGAAACGGCCGCGCGCAACTCGGCGCTCTTCGGGTCGGCGGGCGTGACGACTTCGATGCCATGCTCCTCGGCCACCGACTTCACGCTGCCGAACCAGATGTTTTCGGTCGGGCTGTCTTCATGCGTGACGACGAGCGCAACGTCGACGCCGCCCGCGAGCAACACCTGCAGACAGCGCACGCCCACGTTGTGATACGCGAACACAACGGCGCGCGGTTTCATTGGCCGGCTCCTTCGTTGGCCGCGTTCGTGGTGGCCGGCCTTGCAGCCGCACCCGCCGCTCGCGCGGGTTCAGCCGGTTGCGCGAAGGCGGCCGCCTGCATGAAATCCTGGCGCGGCGTATCGACGACGGCGCGGCCATTGCGCTCCTCGAGGATCGTCTGGATCAGGTAACGCGGACGCGCACGCACCTGCTGGTAGATGCGGCCGATGTACTCGCCGAGCAGCCCGAGCGCGAAGATGATCACGCCGAGCAGGAAGAACGTGATGGCGAAGAGCGTGAACACGCCTTGCACTTCCGCGCCGAGGACGAAGCGGCGAATCAGCAGCAGCAGGAAGAGGCCTGCCGAGCCGAGCGAGAGGATCACGCCGATGAACGAAAGCCATTGCAGCGGCACGACGGAGAAGCCCGTCACGAGGTCGAAATTCAGGCGAATGAGGCTGTAGAGCGAGTACTTCGATTCGCCCGCGAAGCGCTCCTCGTGCGCGACCTCCACCTCGACCGGGTTCTGCGAGAACGTGTACGCGAGCGCCGGGATGAAGGTGTTGATTTCGCCGCAGCGGTTGATCGTGTCGATGATGCGGCGGTTGTACGCGCGCAGCATGCAGCCCTGATCGGTCATCTTGATGCGCGTGATGCGCTCGCGCAGACGGTTCATCGCCTGCGAGGCCTTGCGCCGCCAGAGGCTGTCCTGGCGCTGCTTGCGGATGGTGCCGACGTAGTCGTAGCCCTCGCGCATCTTCTCGACGAGCTTGCCAATTTCCTCGGGCGGATTCTGCAGATCGGCGTCGAGCGTGATGACGATCTCGCCGCGGGCCTGCTCGAAGCCCGCGAGAATCGCCATGTGCTGGCCGTAGTTGCCGTTGAGCAGGATCGCGCGCGTGGTATCGGGCCGCGCGCGGAACTGCTCCGCGAGCATCGCGGCCGAGCGGTCGCGGCTACCGTCGTTGATGAAGATCACTTCGTACGAGGTGCCGAGCTTGTCGAGCGCCGGATACAGGCGCGCGAACAGCTCGGGAAGGCCAGCTTCCTCGTTGTAGACCGGAATGATGACCGAGACTTCCGGCGTGTCCGGGGTCAAGGTGCCTTGTTCCGTTTGACTCATGTGTGCGTCGATTCCGTTATTGGATGCTGCGGTTTGCTGCATGCGCAAATCGGCGGCGCATGCGCCGCGCCGTCCGCCTGCGTTTCCCCTGTGTCGACCCGAGTTGGCGCTGTAGCGCTGCCACGGGTCCCATGCCCGTCAGAGCGGCGTTATCCCGTCCCCGACTTCCGTTACTGCCTGTTTTGCCAACTACTTCGCAAACTTCGCGCAAATCTCGTTCACTGCGCTGCACACGCGCGCCACGTCGGCTTCGGTCATCTGCGTGAAGAGCGGCAGCGTGACCGTGCTCGCACCGAAGCGCTCCGCGTGCGGGAACATGCCCGCCTTGAAACCACGCTCGCGGTAGAGCGTGAAGAGGTGGATGGCCGGGTAATGCACGCCCGAGCCGATGCCGCGCTCCTTGAGTTCGCCCATGAAACCGGCGCGGTCGATCGCGAGCGTGTCGAGCGGCAGCGTGATCTGGAACATGTGCCAGTTGCTGTTGGCGAAATCGGCGAACGGCAGGCCGACGCCGAGCTTAACCGCCGCGCCGCCTTCGAAGCCCGCGAAGTAAGCCCGCGCAAGCTCGCGGCGCTGCCGGATGAAACGCTCGATGTGCTTGAGCTGGCCGAGCCCGACGCGCGCCGCCACATCCGTGAGATTGTACTTGCCGCCGAGCACGTCGCAGTCCATGCCGTCGAAGCCCGTGCGCGTAATGCCCTGGAGACGGTATTTCTGCGCGAGCACGGCCTCGGCTTCGTCGTTGAGGACGAGCGCGCCGCCTTCGATCGACGTGAGGTTCTTGTTGGCGTGGAAGCTGAACGAGACGATGTCGCCGATCGCGCCGATGCGCTTGCCGTTCCAGCTCGAGCCGAACGCCTGCGCGGCGTCCTCGATTACGCGCAGCTTGTGCTGGCGGGCGATCGCGTAGAGCCGGTCCATGTCGACGGGCAGGCCCGAGAGAAAGACCGGGATGATGGCTTTGGTCTTCGGCGTGATGGCGGCTTCGAGCTTGTCGAGGTCGATGTTGCGCGTGACGGGATCGATGTCGGCGAACACCGGCGTCGCGCCCACCTCGTAGATCACGTTGCTCGTGGAAACCCACGACGCGGGCGTCGTGATGACTTCGTCGCCGGGACCCACGCCGGCAAGGCGCAAACCGATTTCGAGCGTCGCCGTGCCCGAGTTGAAAGTGCGCACCGGACGGCCGCCGCAATACTCCGAGAGCGCCGCTTCGAACGCCTGGTTCTGCGGGCCGGTCGTGATCCAGCCCGAGCGCAGCACGTCGGCGACGCCCTGGATGGTTTCCTCGTCGATTTCGGGACGCACGAACGGCAGGAACGGAAGGGTCGACTGCGGGGATGACTGGGTCATGAGTGCTTTGCTCTTTGCTCGTCAGAAAGTGGGGCCGGGCGGCAAGGCCGCCGCGGCGCATCTTACGAAATACTTATATGGGCGCAATATGCCGCGCTGCAAGCGGCCTCGCCACGCGCGCCACAGCGCGCCGCGGCGCGTCAGCTGCGCGCCAGCACGAACACGCCGATCAGGATGATGCCGATGCCCACGAGCCGCTGCACGCTCAGCACCTCGCCGAACAGATACCACGCCGCGAACGCGTTGACCACGTAGCCGAGCGAGAGCATCGGGTAGGCGATCGAGACGTCCACGCGCGAGAGCCCGACGATCCACACGACCACGCTGAACACGTAGCAGGTGAGGCCGCCGAGAATCGGCACTTGCGTCGCGAGCTTCAGGCCAATGGGCAAGATGTTCGCACGGCTGAATTCGAAGTGTCCAACGGCATTGACACCCGCTTTCAGCAACAGTTGCGCGCAGGCGTTGAGGCCGACGCCGGCGAGGATGCAGATGAGGGAAATCGGATTCATCGGAAAGGGTGGTTCAACGGGTTGTCGGGTTGGGGCGGGAGCCCGGGCCAAGGCGCGCAGGGCGGCCGGCCCGGGTAGGCCGAACCGGCGCGGCGCGGCCCGATTATCGCCCATGCGTCAATCGGGGCCAGGAAGCGCTCAGGATTGCGGCTTTTCAACGATCACGCGCCGCGCGTCGCGCGCGACAACCTGCATCGGCAGGCCCTGCGCGGCCAGCTCTTCGTAGCGCTTCACGGGAAGCAGCGCGAGCGCATAGCGGTCGGACTTCCAGCGCGCCTCCCAGTCGGCAATGGTCGGCACCCATTTTTGCGGCTCCTCGGAGATGCCGAACGCCAGCTCGTCGGTGACCTCGACCATCGTCATCGTATGGCGCACGTAGAAAGGCATCGTATGGTCGAGTACGCCCACCGAGTAGAACGGCGTGTCGGGCGGCAGCTTCGCAATGGCGGCGCGCACAGCGGGCGCGAGCGGCGCGCCGGAACTCAGCGTGCCGAACACGTCGTGGCCCGTGCCCGCAATGGTCGCGAGCAGCAGCCACGCGGTGCCGAGCGCAACGGCTGGCGCGCGCGCACCGGTTTCGGGCGTGCGTTTCGCGCGGTTCAGGCGCAGGCCGACCATGGTGACGACGAAGGCCACCGCGGCCGCGGCGAACACCCAGACCTGGAACTCGCGGTAGAGCGCGTTGGGATTGCGCGCGTCGCCAAGCCGCGTGAGCACGAACGAGCCCGCCATCAGCGCGACGGCGAACACCGCGTAGCCCGCGAGGTGCTTGTTCCACTGGGCGCGCGTCATGACCGGCAGATACATGCCGATGATGAGCGCCACGGGCGGCGCGATCGGCAGGACGTAGGAGACGAGCTTCGAGTGCGAGGCGCTGAAGAACAGGAAAATGAACACCGTCCACACGAGCATCAGCATGACGGGCGAGAACCCGTTGGGCTGGCGCGGCGCGCGCAGCGCATGGCGCACGCTCTGCACGCTCACCGAAAGCCACGGCAGGAAGCCCACCAGCATGACCGGCACGAAGTAGTAGAACGGGCCGGGGCGGTTCTGCGCGGGCGTGAGGTAGCGCTGGAACTGCTGGACGATGAAGAAGAAGTTGAAGAACTCGGGATTGCGCTGCTGCACGAGGATGAACCACGGCGACACGATCGCGAAGAAGACGATCAGACCGCTCACGAGATAGAGGCGCTTCCAGAGCGCCCAGTCGCGCGAAATCGCCGTATAGAGCACCAGCACGGCGCCTGGCAGGATCAGGCCGACGAGGCCCTTGGACAGCACCGCCATCGCCATGGCGGCCCAGCACACCCACATCCACAGGCGCGCGTTCGCCTTGGGCAGGGTCGGGCGCTGGGCGAGCAGCAGCGCGCACAGCGTGAGCTGCATCCAGAATGCCAGGCCCATGTCGAGCGTGTTGAAGTGGCCCATCAGGTTCCAGTACGGCGCGCAGGCGAGCACGACCGCGGCGAAGAAGCCCGTGGCGGCGTTGAACACGCGCGCGCCGGTGAAGCCGATCAGCAGCACGCCCGCGAAGCCGGTGAGCGCCGTGTAGAGGCGCGCCTGCCACTCGCCGATGCCGAACCACGCGAACGTGAGCGCGTTCATCCAGGTTTGCAGCGGCGGCTTTTCGAAGTACTTGTAGTCGTTGTAGCGCGGCGTGATCCAGTCGCCGCTCGCGAGCATTTCGCGCGCCATTTCGGCGTAGCGGCCTTCGTCGCTCGGCAGCAGGTGGCGCCAGCCGAGCGGCAGGAACCAGATCACGGCGAGGGCGAGGATCAGGAGCAGGATCGCGCTGCGGTTGAGCGGTAGCCTCGATGGCGTATCGTTCATGGGTTTCAGCCTGTTCTTGTTGCAGTCGTTGCGGTCGGGGTGCGAAGCGCGCGCTGGCCGCGCGCGGTGTGCGGCCGGGTCCGGGGCGCGCGCTACGCACACGGCGCGCAAGTGTACTACGCCGCCGCGCGGCGACCTGATGGCAAGCTTAAGGCGCGTCAGCTTTCGATCAGAAGCGCGGCCGCCACACGGCGGCCTTCGGCCATGAGGATGTTGTAGGTGCGGCAGGCGGCCTTGAAGTCCATCGCCTCCACACCGATGCGCTTCCTGGCGAGCGCCGCGGTCAGGCGCGGATGCGGAAAGCGCAACCGCTCCCCGCTGCCGAAGACGACCACTTCGGGGTTCAGCGGCACAAGCAGCTCGAAGAGTTCAGGCGTGAGGGCGTCGAACGACTGCACCGGCCAGAGGGTGACCGGCGATTCGGGCATCACGATGATGCTGCCCGTATGGCGTTCGAGGTTCACTTCGACGTAGTCGGCGCCGTAACCGGTCACGGTGTTCAGCGCGGCGCTGGAGTCCTGATGTAGTTTCAAAACGGGGTTCCGGGGTAAGGGCAGGTCGGGTGCGCAAGCGAGAGGGCGCATATCCTGTGCCGCCGCCGGCCTCGGCGAACCGCCTTGCAGCCCGCCGTGTCACCCGCTTCGCGACCCGCCTCGTGGCCGATTGCGCATTGCGGAAGTTGGTCAAAATCCGCTAAATTATAGCTTTTTAGCCGCCGCTGCGGCGGCGCCCGCGGGTAGACCGCGCCGGCAGGCCGCTACGCGCGCCATCCGCGCATCGGGCGAGGGCAGCCACAAGCTGCTGGGGCGGTTTTGGTGTAGTCGGGTTGGCCAGCGCACCGTTTGCGAAGCGTCGCGCGTGCGCCCGGTGCTCCCCACGCAATCGTGCACGGCTTTTGTCCCGCCGGGGGCGCCCCTCCGGCTCCCTTGCATGTCCTGTCCACCAAGGCGCCATCCGCCGGCCGGTCGACGGCATTTCAGCCTGTTCCAGCCCTTTTACCGCGTCTTACTCGCCTTCGACGCCCTGACTGATTCTCTGACCGCTTTACTGACCGATAACCGATAGCCCGCCGTGAAACCGATTCTCAAATCCAACAAGCTGCAGAACGTTTGCTACGACATCCGCGGGCCGGTGCTCGAGCACGCGAAGCGCCTCGAAGAAGAAGGCCATCGCATCATCAAGCTGAACATCGGCAATCTCGCGCCGTTCGGTTTCGACGCGCCCGACGAAGTCATTCAGGACATGATCCTGAACCTGCCGGGCTCCTCGGGCTATTCGGATTCGAAGGGCGTGTTCGCCGCGCGCAAGGCGATCATGCATTACGCGCAGCAAAAGGGCATCAAGGGCGTCGAGCTCGACGACATCTACATCGGTAACGGCGCGTCCGAACTGATCGTGATGGCCATGCAGGCGCTCCTGAACGACGGCGACGAAGTGCTGCTGCCCGCGCCCGACTATCCGCTGTGGACGGCGGCGGTGAGCCTTTCGGGCGGCACGCCCGTGCACTACATCTGCGACGAGTCGAACGCGTGGATGCCCGACCTCGACGACATCCGCTCGAAGATCACGCCGAACACGCGCGCGATCGTCGTCATCAACCCGAACAACCCGACCGGCGCGCTTTATTCGGACGACCTGCTGCGCGGGCTCGTTGCGATCGCGCGCGAGCACGGCCTGATCCTGTTCGCCGACGAGGTCTACGACAAGATCATCTACGACGGCAAGACGCACACGGCGCTCGGCTCGCTCTCGGAAGACGTGATCACCGTCACGCTCAACAGCCTGTCGAAGAGCTATCGCGCGTGCGGCTACCGCGCGGGCTGGATGTTCCTCTCGGGCATGACGGGGGAAAACCGCCGTCGCTCGAAGGACTACACGGAAGGTCTCGGCATTCTCGCCTCGATGCGCCTGTGCGCGAACGTGCCGGGCCAGTACGCGATCCAGACGGCGCTGGGCGGCTACCAGAGCATCAACGAGCTGATCCAGCCGGGCGGTCGCCTCTATCGCCAGCGCGAACTGGCGTACAACATGCTCACGGCCATTCCGGGCGTGACCTGCGTGAAGCCGGAAGCGGCGCTCTACATGTTCCCGCGCCTCGACCCGAAGCTCTATCCGATCGAGAACGACCAGCAGTTCATCCTCGATCTGCTCTTGCAGGAGCGCGTGCTGCTCGTGCAGGGCACGGGCTTCAACTGGAAGCAGCCGGACCACTTCCGCGTGGTGTTCCTGCCGAACGTCGACGACCTGACCGATTCGATCAACCGCATCGCGCGCTTCCTCGACGGTTATCGTCAGCGGCACGGCACCTGAGCCAGTCACACGCATCCCCTTTTCAAACACTTGGACGAACACACGCTGCATGGATCCGATCAAAGTAGGTCTCTTGGGCTTCGGCACGGTGGGCAGCGGCACCTTCACGGTACTGCGCCGCAACCAGGAAGAAATCAAACGCCGCGCGGGCCGCGGCATCGAGGTGGCGCGCATCGCCGTGCGCAACCCGGCCAAGGCCACGGCGGCGCTCGGCAGTGAAGCCGGCAGCGTCGAGCTGACGACCGACTTCAACGCCGTGGTCGACGATCCCGCGATTTCGATCGTCGCCGAAATGATCGGCGGCACGACGCTCGCCAGGGATCTCGTGCTGCGCGCCATTGCCAGCGGCAAGCATGTCGTTACGGCGAACAAGGCGCTGCTGGCAGTGCACGGCACGGAGATCTTCGAAGCGGCGCGCGCCAAGGGCGTGATGGTCGCGTTCGAGGCGGCGGTGGCGGGCGGCATCCCCATCATCAAGGCGCTGCGCGAAGGTCTCACGGCCAACCGCATCCAGTACATCGCCGGCATCATCAACGGCACGACCAACTACATCCTCTCGGAAATGCGCGAGCGCGGGCTCGACTTCGCGACCGCATTGAAAGCCGCGCAGGAACTGGGCTACGCCGAAGCCGATCCGACCTTCGACATCGAAGGCGTGGACGCCGCGCACAAGGCGACGATCATGAGCGCGATCGCGTTCGGCGTGCCCGTGCAGTTCGACAAAGCCTATGTGGAAGGCATCAGCAAGCTCGACGCCATCGACATCAAGTACGCGGAAGAACTGGGCTATCGCATCAAGCTGCTCGGCATCGCGCGCCGCACCGATCGCGGCATCGAGCTGCGCACGCATCCCACGCTGATTCCGGCCAAGCGCCTGCTCGCGAACGTGGAAGGCGCAATGAACGCCGTGGTCGTGCACGGCGACGCGGTCGGCACGACGCTCTACTACGGCAAGGGCGCGGGCGCGGAGCCGACGGCATCCGCCGTGGTGGCCGATCTCGTCGATGTGACGCGTCTGCACACGGCCGACCCCGAGCACCGTGTGCCGCATCTGGCGTTCCAGCCGGACAGCCTCTCGAACACGCCGATCCTGCCGATCGACGAAGTCACGAGCGGCTACTACCTGCGCCTGCGCGTGGCGGACCAGACCGGCGTGATGGCGGCCATCACGCGCATCCTCGCGGACAGCGGCATCTCGATCGACGCGCTGCTGCAAAAGGAAGCGGAGCAGGTCGACGCGCAAGGCAAGGCGGAAACCGACATCATCCTGATCACGCACGAGACGATCGAGAAGAACGTCAACGCGGCGATCGCGCAGATCGAAAAGCTCGCGACGGTGAAGTCGCAGGTCACGAAGCTGCGTATGGAAGGACTGAACTAAGGCAAGGGCTATGAATTACGTATCTACGCGCGGCGCGGGCGCCGGCGAGCATCATTCGTTTTCCGACATCCTGCTGGGCGGCCTCGCGCGCGACGGCGGCCTGTATCTGCCGGCCGGGTATCCGCAGATCAGCAAGGAAGAACTGGCGCGCTGGCGCGGCCTTTCGTACGCGGACCTCGCGTTCGAGATCCTCTCGAAGTTCGCGGGTGACATTCCGGCCGACGATCTGCGCGACATCACGCGCCGCACCTACACGGGCGAGACGTACCGCAACGTGCGCCATGGCGAAGACGCAAGCAAGATCACGCCGCTCACCACGCTCGGCGAGGAAAACGGCGCGCCGCTCTCGCTGCTCGAACTCTCGAACGGTCCGACGCTCGCGTTCAAGGACATGGCGATGCAGCTGCTCGGCAACCTGTTCGAGTACGCGCTCGCGAAGGCCGGCCAGGAGCTGAACATTCTCGGCGCGACGTCGGGCGACACCGGCAGCGCGGCGGAATACGCGATGCGTGGCAAGAAGGGCGTGCGCGTGTTCATGCTGTCGCCGCACAAGAAGATGAGCGCGTTCCAGACGGCGCAGATGTTCAGCCTGCAGGACCCGAACATCTTCAATCTGGCCGTGGAAGGCGTGTTCGACGACTGCCAGGACATCGTCAAGGCCGTTTCGAACGACCACGCGTTCAAGTCGCAGCAGAAGATCGGCACGGTCAACTCGATCAACTGGGCGCGCGTCGTGGCCCAGGTCGTGTACTACTTCGCCGGCTACTTCGCGGCGACGAAGTCGAACGACGAGCGCGTCTCGTTCACGGTGCCCTCGGGCAACTTCGGCAACGTGTGCGCGGGCCATATCGCGCGCATGATGGGTCTGCCGATCGAAAAGCTCGTGGTCGCGACCAACGAGAACGACGTGCTCGACGAGTTCTTCCGCACCGGCATTTACCGCGTGCGCGGCTCGGCCGAGACGTATCACACGACTAGCCCGAGCATGGACATCTCGAAGGCGTCGAACTTCGAGCGCTTCGTCTACGACTTGCTGGGCCGCGACCCGGCGCGCGTGACGCAGTTGTTCCGCGACGTCGAGGAGAAGGGCGGTTTCGATCTCGTGGCGAGCGGCGACTTCGTGCGCGTGAAGCAGTTCGGCTTCGTTTCGGGCCGCAGCAGCCACGACGACCGCATCGCCACGATTCGCGACATCTACTCGCGGTACAAGACGATGATCGACACCCATACGGCCGACGGCGTGAAGGTCGCCCGCGAACACCTGCAGCCCGGTGTGCCGATGATCGTGCTCGAAACCGCGCAGCCGGTGAAATTCGGCGAGACGATCCGCGAAGCGCTGGACCGCGAGCCGGAGCGTCCGGCGGCGTTCGAAGGCCTCGAGGCGCTGCCGCAGCGCTTCGAAGTCGTGCCTGCCGACGCGCAGCGCGTGAAGGACTATATCGCCGCGCACACGGCGCACTGATGGACGCAGCCGGGGCCGGATCGGTTCGCGGTCCCGGCGCGTGGACATCGCATCGGCTTTTACGCGTCGGCGGGTCGATCGCACCCGCGCGCTGCATCACTTCAGCCGGGCCTGCGCACTCGCAGGCATTGCGCGCCAGGGATATCCACGGCATAAGGCACGGCGCGCCGGTCGCGCCGCTACAATAACGACAGACCAACCGCTGCTGGCGGCCCCGCCGCCCACGTCCGAGACGACCTCGATGTCCACGCCTACGTCCCCGTCTTCCGCTGCGCCGGCGCCCGCACCGCGCGCGCCGATGCTCTCCACTGCCGACGCCCTCGCCACGCTGCTTGCCGCGGCGAAGCCTCTCGCCGGTGCCGAAACGATTTCGACGTTCGACGCGCTGAACCGCGTGCTCGCCGCAGACGTCGTCTCGCCGCTCGACGTGCCGCCGATGCATACGAGCGCAATGGACGGCTACGCGGTGCGCGTGGCCGATCTCGCGCAAGGCAGCCGCCGTCTGCCGGTTTCGCAGCGCATTGCCGCGGGCCACGCGCCACAACCGCTCGCGGCAGGCACGGCCGCGCGCATCTTCACGGGCGCGACGGTGCCGCCGGGCGCAGACGCCGTGGTGATGCAGGAGCAGACCGAGGCCGCGCAAGGCGCCGTCACCTTTCTGCACGCGCCCAAGGCGGGCGAATGGATCACGGCGCAGGGCGCCGATATCCGCAAGAATACGGTGATCCTGCCGGCGGGCACGCGCCTCACGCCGGCGGCACTCGGGCTCGCGGCGTCGGTGGGGTGCGCCACGCTCACCGTCGTGCGCCGCGTGAAGGTCGCGGTGTTCTTCACCGGCGACGAACTGACGATGCCCGGCGAGCCGCTCAAACCCGGCGCGATCTACAACTCGAACCGCTTCACGCTCACGAGCCTCTTGCGCAATCTCGGCTGCGAAGTCACCGACTACGGCATCGTGCCGGACCAGCTCGAGCTCACGCGCGCGACGCTGCGCGAGGCGGCCGCTGGCCACGACCTCATCCTCACTTCGGGCGGTGTCTCGGTCGGGGAGGAGGATCACGTGCGGCCCGCCGTCGAGGCCGAAGGGCGCATCAACCTGTGGCAGATCGCGATGAAGCCGGGCAAGCCGCTCGCGTTCGGCGCGGTGCGTCGGACGCAGGGGGCGGCGGACGCGGAAACCGGCGAGGCGTTTTTCATCGGGTTGCCGGGCAACCCGGTGTCGAGTTTCGTCACCTTTCTGTTGTTCGTTCGTCCGTTCCTGCTGCGCCTTGCGGGCGCGACGCAGGTGAGCCCGCGCGCGCTCTCGCTGCGCGCCGACTTCACCCAGGCGAAGAGCGACCGCCGCAACGAATTCCTGCGAGCGCGCGTGAACCCGGCTGGCGGTCTCGACCTGTTCCCGAACCAGAGTTCCGCGGTCCTCACGTCCACGGTCTGGGGCGACGGTCTCATCGACAATCCGCCCAATCATGCGATCAGCGCCGGCGAGACCGTGCGCTTTATTCCGTTCACCGAATTGCTGTACTGAAAAGCCTCGAGCGATGAAGATCCAGTTGAAATTTTTTGCGAGTGTGCGCGAGGCGCTAGGCGTCGCGGACGAAACGGTCACGCTGCCAGATGCCATCGTGACGGTCGGCGATGTGCGCGGCTGGCTGCGTGCGCGCGGCGGTGTGTGGGCCGAGACGCTGGCGGAAGGCCGCGCGCTGCGCATGGCTTGCAATCACGTGATGACGGATCCGCGCACGCGTATCACCGAGGGCTGCGAAGTCGCCTTTTTCCCGCCGGTGACGGGCGGCTGAGCGCCACAGGAGACTCACGATGCCCGTGCGCGTACAAACGGAAGATTTCGATCTCACCACCGAAGTTGCGCAACTGCGCGCGCGCAATCCGGCGATCGGTGCGGTGGCGTGCTTCGTCGGCACGGTGCGCGATCTGAACGACGGCAGCACGATCGCCTCGCTCGAACTCGAGCACTATCCGGGCATGACCGAGAAGGCGCTGGAGGCGATCGTCGACGATGCACAACGACGCTGGGCCGGCATCGAGGTGCTGATCGTGCACAGGGTGGGCAAGCTCGCGCCGCTCGACCAGATCGTGCTGGTCGCGACGACCTCGAAGCATCGCGGCGACGCGTTCGCGTCCTGCGAGTTCGTCATGGACTACCTCAAGACCGAGGCGCCGTTCTGGAAGAAGGAAGTGACGGAGCAGGGCGCGCGCTGGGTCGATGCCCGCGAGAGTGACGATAAGGCGCTGGCGCGCTGGGGGGTGGCCTCGGGGAATGCGTCGCGGGAATCCAGCTAGGCGCTCGTCCGCAGGGGCGAAGGGACGGACTCAGCTCACCCGCGCCCCTATTTAACGCAACTAACCGCCGATTCGGATATACCGCTTGAAGCAGATGCGCTCACTCCGCGGGCGTGTTCTCGCCGACATCCATCTGGCGGCCAACGAAACGGGCCGGAAACGGCTCGCCGGTCGGGCGCGTTGGCAAGTCATGACCGTGCCCGGCGTGGCGCCTGCGAGGCGCCACGCGATCGAGAATCGCCTGTTGCTCGGGTGGAATCGTGTAGTCCCAGCCAAAGCGACTCAGTTGCAGGCTTTGCGCGATACGCAGCGCGGGTTCCATGAACTGCACCGCTGCCGCGGGCTCGTAGCGACCCTGAACCGTATCGAGGAAAAGATAGAGCCAGCGGCTGAAATGCTGCGGCTCGACGCCAGGCACCGGATCGTGCGCCTGCTGCACGTTGCCGCGGTAGCTTTTGGTGCCGAGCACGAGGCTCGACCAGAAGCGGCACATCTTGGGCAGATGTTCGTCCCAACGTCCAGCGAGCACGCCGTCGAACACCGGGCCGAGCATGGCGTCGTCGCGCACGCGGTCGTAGAACGCGTAGACGAGTTCGCGGATGTTTTCTTCAGTTGGCCGGGCGTGCAGCGCGGCAGCGGGAGGGGTGTCGGGGCGAGTCATTTGGGGCCTGGGTGATGCCTGAAGTGCCTGGAGTGTAGTCGGCGGCGGGGCGCCGGCACGATGCGACAACGGGCCGCATGCAAGCTGCCAAGCCCTGCGAAGCGTCCATCGGAGTGACAATGATACTCAGTCCAGGCAAAACCTGCATGCTAACTGCATGTTATTGTATGGGTTCTGTCACCTGCACCCTCTCTGTCATTGCGATCGCCATGAGACTGACCGACTACACCGACTATTCCTTGCGCGTGATGCTGTATCTCGCGCTGCGTCGCGACAGCCTGGCCACGATCCAGGAGATTTCGGACGCCTACGGCGTTTCGAAGAATCATCTGATGAAAGTGGTGCAGCGCCTGGGCGAGCTCGGCTGGGTCGACACCGTTCGCGGACGCAATGGCGGCTTGCGGCTCGCACCGGCGTCGCTCGATCTGAGCGTTGGCGCCGTTGTCCGTGAGACAGAGAGCGACTTCTCGCTCGTCGGCTGCTTTCCGGACGAACATGGCGACCGGCGCAGCTGCGTCATCGAGCCGCAATGCCGACTCAAGCACGCGCTGGCCGCGGCGCGCGATGCGTTTCTCGCGGAACTCGACTGCCATACCATCGGCGAACTGGCCCAGCCTGCAGGCGAACTGACCGGGTTGCTCGGCCTCGCGCCGATCCAGTTCATGCCGCGCGCCCAGGCGGCTCGCTCCGCGTCTTCGCGCGAGCATTGAAGCGCGCGTCAGCGTCACCTCTTCGTTTTTCTTCCCCTACGAGTCGCGGCGTTCAGCCGTGACGCGCTGCCTCGCGCGGCAGCGGCCGCCTCGCATTCTTCCCCGTTTTCTCACGCCGCGGCAGCAACGGTAGACGGAAGCTGCCCGCGCCTGAATCGCAAAAATCGGAAAAAATGACGCCAGAGCGCTTGAAACCGGCGCGTCCCCCCTCAAATTTGGTGACAGTCTAGAAATCTGGAGGTCTCGCATCAAATGAGAATCGACAAACTCACCACCAAGTTCCAGGAAGCCATCGCCGACGCGCAAAGCCTCGCGGTGGGCCACGATAACCAGTACATCGAACCCGTTCACCTGCTGGCTGCGCTCGTCGCGCAGCAGGACGGCTCCGCGCGCTCGCTCATGTCGCGTGCGGGCGTGCAGGTCCAGGCGCTGCAGAACGCGCTGAACGACGCCATCAACCGCTTGCCGCAGGTGCAGGGCACCGACGGCAACGTGCAGATCGGCCGCGAACTCACGGGGCTGCTCAATCAGGCCGACAAGGAAGCGCAGAAGCTCAACGACACGTATATCGCGAGCGAGATGTTCCTGCTCGCCGTGTCCGAAGACAAGGGCGAGGCGGGTCGTCTTGCTCGCCAGCACGGCTTGACGCGCAAGGCGCTCGAAGCCGCGATCGTCGCGGTGCGCGGCGGCGCGCAGGTGCACAGCCAGGACGCCGAGAGCCAGCGTGAAGCGCTCAAGAAGTACACCGTCGATCTGACCGAGCGCGCGCGTTCGGGCAAGCTCGACCCCGTGATCGGCCGCGACGACGAAATCCGCCGCTCGATCCAGATCCTGCAACGCCGCACCAAGAACAATCCGGTGCTGATCGGCGAACCGGGGGTGGGCAAGACGGCAATCGTCGAAGGCCTCGCGCAGCGCATCGTCAACGGCGAAGTGCCCGAAACGCTCAAGGGCAAGCGCGTGCTCTCGCTCGACATGGCCGCACTGCTCGCGGGCGCGAAATATCGCGGCGAGTTCGAAGAGCGCCTGAAGGCCGTGCTCAACGACATTGCCAAGGACGAAGGGCAGACCATCGTCTTCATCGACGAAATTCACACGATGGTCGGCGCCGGCAAGGCCGAAGGCGCGATGGACGCGGGCAACATGCTCAAGCCGGCGCTGTCGCGCGGCGAGCTGCACTGCATCGGCGCGACCACGCTCGACGAGTATCGCAAGTACATCGAAAAGGACGCCGCGCTCGAACGCCGCTTCCAGAAGGTGCTCGTCGATGAACCGTCGGTCGAGGCGACCATCGCGATCCTGCGCGGCCTGAAGGAGAAGTACGAGCTGCACCACGGCGTGGAAATTACCGACCCGGCTATCGTCGCGGCGGCGGAACTCTCGCATCGCTACATCACCGACCGTTTCCTGCCGGACAAGGCCATCGACCTGATCGACGAAGCAGCTTCGAAGATCAAGATGGAAATCGATTCGAAGCCCGAAGCAATGGACAAGCTCGATCGCCGCCTGATCCAGTTGAAGATCGAGCGCGAGGCCGTCAAGAAGGAAAAGGACGAAGCGTCGCAAAAGCGTCTGCAGCTGATCGAGGAAGAGATCGACCGGCTGAGCCTCGAATATAAGGATCTCGAAGAGATCTGGACCACCGAGAAGGCCGCGGTGCAGGGCGGCGCGCAGATCAAGGAAGAGATCGACCGCGTGCGCGCGGAGATCAATCGCTTCCAGCGCGAAGGCAAGCTCGAGAAGGTCGCGGAACTGCAGTACGGCAAGCTGCCGGAGCTCGAAGCGCAGCTCAAGCAGGTGACGCTCGCGGAGGCGAACGAGCAGAACAACCCCACGCGCTTGCGCCTGCTGCGCACGCTCGTGGGCGCCGAGGAAATCGCGGAGGTCGTGTCGCGTTCGACCGGCATTCCCGTTTCGCGCATGATGCAGGGCGAGCGCGAAAAGCTGCTGCAGATCGAAGAGAAGCTGCACGAGCGCGTGGTGGGTCAGGACGAGGCCATTACCGCCGTCGCCGACGCGATTCGCCGCTCGCGCGCTGGTCTCTCGGACCCGAACCGGCCGTACGGCTCGTTCCTGTTCCTCGGGCCGACGGGTGTGGGCAAGACCGAGCTGTGCAAGGCGCTGGCGGGCTTCCTGTTCGATTCGGAAGATCACCTCATCCGCATCGACATGAGCGAGTTTATGGAGAAGCACAGTGTGGCGCGTTTGATCGGCGCGCCGCCGGGATACGTGGGCTACGAAGAGGGCGGCTATCTGACCGAGGCCGTGCGTCGCAAGCCGTATAGCGTGATCCTGCTCGACGAAGTCGAAAAGGCGCACCCGGACGTGTTCAACGTGCTGCTGCAAGTGCTCGACGACGGCCGCATGACCGATGGCCAGGGCCGCACCGTCGACTTCAAGAACACCGTAATCGTGATGACGTCGAACCTCGGTTCGCACCTCATTCAGGCGATGGCGGGCGAGCCGCAGGAAGCGGTGAAGGACGCCGTGTGGAACGAAGTGAAGCAGCAGTTCCGCCCCGAGTTCCTGAACCGGATCGACGAGGTCGTGGTGTTCCATGCGCTCGATCGCTCGAATATCGAGTCGATTGCGAAGATCCAGCTGCAGCGTCTGCGCGAGCGTCTGGAGAAGCTCGACATGGAGCTCGTGGTGTCGGACGAGGCGCTGAGCCAGATCGCCAAGGTCGGCTACGACCCGCTGTTCGGCGCACGGCCGCTCAAGCGCGCGATCCAGCAGGAGATCGAGAACCCGGTCGCCAAGCTGATCCTCGCGGGCAAGTTCGGGCCGAAGGATGTCATCCCGGTCGGCGTGCACGACGGCAAGTTCGTGTTCGAGCGCGTGGTGCACTAACGCGAGTAGAAACCTCGGCTGAGGCGCGCGCCGGCAGGCGGCGCACTGAGCCGAAACGAAAAGGGCAGCGGAGTGATCCGCTGCCCTTTTTTCATGCCTGCAAGGAAGCGCTAATGGGCGCTCATGCCTGCTTGTTGCCGCCGCCGAGCAGCGACGCCAGCCCACCAAGCGTGCCGAGCACGCTTTCGGTGTTGATCTGGCCGCCTTGCGGCACTTCGCCGGTCGGCGTGCCCGCGTTGACCACGTGCGGCAGCACCTGGGCGAGCAGCCCGCTCACCTGGTCGGGCTGCATGCCGACCTTCTGCGCGAGACCCGAGACGACGTCCGAGCCGAGCACGTTGTGCAGCTGATCCGCCGAAACAGGCTGATTCTCGCCGTTGCCGACCCACGACTGCACGATGTCGCCGAGGCCGCCTTGCTGGAACTTCTCGATGAGGCCGTTCAGCCCGCCGGGCTGGTTGTTGACGAACTCCATCGCCGCGGCGAGGAGCTGGGCCTGGCCGCCGCCTTGCTGTTGCGACTGCGAACCGAGCAGGGAACCGAGGGTATCTAGCAGACTCATGACGATCTCTCTGGGTGATGGCCGCGAGGGGGACGCGGCCGGTAAGTCGGACGGCGCACGCGAGGGTGGCGCCGCGTTTTCGAGATCCAGTGCACGGCTTGCGCGCGCCGGACGGTGGCGGCAATCAGGCGCCGGAAGCGGCCGCAGCGGACGCGGCCTTGTCTTTCTTCGACTTCCTGGGCTTTTTCGCCTTCGTATCGGATGCCGTGGCCGGAGTTGCCGCAGCGGAGCCCGCTTCGGGCGCGCTGGCAGCGGCGGCCGTCTTGTCCTTCTTGCTCTTGTGCTTCGACTTGCCCGCGGCCGTGTCCGAGGCGGCTTGCGCCGTGGTCGCGGCCGCCGGCGTCTGCGCCGTCATCGGATTGGCCGTGGTCGCAGCGGGCGCGGCGCTCGTGGCAGCGGCGCTCTTGCCGCTCTTCGCGCTAGCCGTCTTGCCCGCGGGCGGCGCCGAGGAGCCGTTGATCGTGAGCCCCGCCGCCTCGAGGTTCTGCACCGACTTCGGGCCAATGCCCTTGACGCGGTTCACCAGGTCGTCGGCATCCTTGAACGGGCCGTTCTTCGTGCGTTCGTCGATGATCGCCTTGGCATGGACGGGGCCGATGCCCTTGACCGATTCGAGCGCGGTTTCGTCGGCGGTGTTCACTTCCACGGCTGCGGCGAGCACGGCGGACAGCGACAGGCCGATTGCGAGGAAGAGCATCAGCAGCTTCTTGAGCATGGCAATCACTCCATTGAGGGCATTTTCAGTGAGCCGGGAACGGACGACGCATCCAGCGGAGGGGGCTGCGGTACAAGAATAGGCCAGATGGCGTATCTGTGGATCGCGAGCGCTCGATTTATACCGGCCGGAGTGTGGCAAGTAAATCGCGCCGCACAATATTTAATACTTCTGTGCACTCTGGCGACGCGAAACGCGCGGAAGTCAGCGCAATCCGGCTCAAACGCGATGGGGCCCGACGATGGCGAGCTTCGCCATGCGCCGGTAGAGCGTCGCGCGCGAAATGCCCAGTGCCAGTGCGGCGGCGTTCGGACGCCAGCGGTGCGCCGTGAGCGCCGCGACGATGCGTGCGCGCTCGTCCTCGTCGGAGAGCGGCGACGCTGGCGGAATGCCGGCTGGGCAGCCGGACGCGGCCGGCGCTGCGAGTGGCGGCAGGCGCGCCGCGAGGTCGCCGCTCAGGTGCCGCGCTTCGACCAGCACGGTGTCGCAGACGGCGCATGCGTAACGCATCGCATTGCGCAGTTGCCGCAGGTTGCCGGGCCACGCGAACTTCGCGAGCCGCGCCGCGAGCGTGGCGTCGAGTGCGAGCGGCCGGCCGGCGGCCTGCGCTTCTTCCGCAAAGACCGTGTCGATGAGGATCGCGATGTCGCGCCGCTCGCGCAGCGGCGGCAGCGTGAGCACCGCGCCGCTCAGGCGATAGTAGAGATCGTCGCGGAATGCGCCCGCGCCGGCCATCTGCGCGAGGTCCCGGTGCGTTGCGCAGACTACGTCGATATCGACGCGCACCGGCGTTTCGCTCCCGAGCGGCAGGACTTCGCCCTCGGCCAGCACGCGCAAAAGGCGGGTCTGCAGCGCGAGCGGCATGTCGCCGATTTCGTCGAGAAAGAGCGTGCCGCCATCGGCCATCACGATCTTGCCGCGTGCGCCGTGCCGGCGCGCACCCGTGAACGCGCCCGGCGCATAGCCGAACAGCTCGCTCTCGATCAGCGACTCGGGCAGCGCCCCGCAATTGACCGCGATGAACGGCCGATTGCGTCGCGCGCTGGCGTCGTGGATGGCGCGCGCGAACACCTCCTTGCCGGCGCCGGTTTCGCCGAGCAGCAGGATCGGCAGGCGCTTGCCCGCCACGCGCTGCGCGATGCGCGCGTTTTCGGCCACGCGCGGGTCGGCGCTGCGCAGGAAGGGGCCGAGCGCGCTGCGGTCGTATTCGTGCGCGTCGGCGGTGTCGCGCCGCAGTGGCATCGCGCCATGCGCCGCGCCGGCGCCGCTGCGTGCGCTGTGTCCGCCGTAACCGCTCGTCCCAAGCGGCGCGCGGATGCGCGCATACAGCATCGAGCCGTTCGTGCGCAGGCGCAGTGCCGCGATGGTTTCGATGCGCCCGATGTCGCGCAACTGCACGTGCGACGAATCGAAAATCTCGTCGATATGACGCGGGCCGTCCAGGCACGGCATGCATTCGCGCGCGCGCCGGTTTGCGGCGACCACGTTGCCGTTTTCGTCGAAGGCGATCAGCAGTTCGGGCTGCGCTTCCACGTAATTGCGATTCTGGTGACCGAAGAGTATCCAGCACGACGAGAGGCGATGCAGGAAATAGCCGTCTTCGATGAGCGTGGCACTCTGGCGCACGAGCTGGTTGACGATGCGCTGGCTCTCGCGATTGTCGGGCGATTGCACGGCCGACGCATCGAGTACGCCGATCAGCTCGCCGCCCGGCGCGAAGATCGGCGCGGCGCTACACGTGAGCGTGGTGAACGCGGCGCGGAAATGGTCCGTCTTGTGCACCGTGATGGGCGCGAGATCGGTGAGCACGTTCGCGATGCCGCAGGTGCCTTCCTCGCTCTCGGACCAGCACGAGCCGATATAGAGACCCGCGTGCTTGAAGTCGTTGCGGCGCTCTCGGTCCAGGCGATAGTCGATCGTCACGCCGTGCGCGTCGGTCAGCATCACGCAGTAATCGGCCTCGCGCACCATGTCGTGCAATCGCGTGAGGCACTGGCCGGAGGCGCGCAGAAAGGACTCCTCGCGATCGCGGATCTCGCGCAGCTCGGCGGCGCTCAGCACGCGCGGGCCGATCACGGAGCCGGGGTCCAGCTGATAGCGCTCGAACGAGCGCTGCCACGACGAGACGAGGCGCGGCGAGTCGGACGGCGCGGGCAGGCGGCCTTCTACGGCGCCGCGCACGCGCTCGGCGTGCCGGGTAGACGCAAGGGCGTAGGGCATGAGCGGTTCCAGGCGACGGCTCGCGGTGAGCGTCGGAGTAACGTCGGGTTACGTCGGACCGGAAAGCGTTCGGCGGGAGTCTTTTGTAGCACATCCTTTGCGCGCGATCACACCGCAGCGCAGCATGCGAGACGGCTGAGACGATCGTCTCAGCGGCTCGTGCCGCGCCTTTCGGCGCGGCGGGCTTGGGCGCTCAGTCGCCGCTCTGGCACGCCACGCGGGGCTATGCGCGTATTCCTTCACGCGGGCGGCTGGCGGTGCGAGCGGCGCGTCGCGCATGCGAGACGGCGGGTGAGACGCCGCGCGCGACGCAATTCGTGCCGACGCTACGGCGTGCAATTGGCGCAGAACCCCGTCACGCGGCCTTCTGCGCTATCGCCGCGCTTTCTCGACGTCATTGGCATGACGCTTGCAGAGTCTGGCGGCAAAGGCGGCGCACGGCAATGCACGGTGCGACGCCATCAGGAGACAAAATCCGTGACGACGCCCGTGACTGTAGGCGTGATCGCGAACCCCGCATCGGGCCGCGACATTCGCCGTCTCACTTCGCATGCTTCCGTCTTTCCCACGGCCGAGAAGGCGAACATGGTCGTGCGCCTGCTCGCAGGCCTGGGCGCGCTCGGCGTGACGCGCGTGCTCACGTTGCGCGACAACACCGGCGTGGCCGCGCTGCTCCTGCGCGCAATCGAGACGCACACGGCCATTGCCGCGCACGAACCCTGGCCCGAGGTCGTGTTCGTCGATCTGCTCGTGGACGAAAGCGTTGCCGATACGCACGCCGGTGTCGATCACATGGTGCGAGAGGAGGTTGCGCTGATCGCGGTGTTGGGCGGCGACGGCACCCATCGCGCGGTCGCGGCCCATTGCGGCGCGACGCCGCTGCTCGCGCTCTCCACCGGCACCAACAACGCCTTTCCCGAACTGCGCGAGGCCACCGTCGCGGGCCTCGCGGGCGCGCTCGTCGCGACCGGCGCGGTGCCCGCCGAGTCGGCGCTTTCGCGCAACAAGCGGCTCGTCGCGCGCTGCGTGGAAGGGCCGTCGCGCGGGCGCGAAGAAATCGCGCTCGTCGACATTTGCGTGGCGCGTCAGCCGTTCATCGGTGCGCGTGCGATTTCTGAAAGTTCGGATATCGAATCACTTTTTCTGACCTTCGCGCCGCCTGACGGCATCGGTCTCTCGTCGATCGGCGGGGCTTGGGCGCCGGTCGGGCGCGATGCGGCGCACGGCCTGCATATGACGTTCGCCCAGCCTGGCGCGCCCGAGGGCAGCGGCGCAGGCGTGCCGTTGCTCGCGCCGATTGCGCCGGGCCGCGTCGAGCGCCTGACGATGCTTACCTGCCAGCGCCTCGAAGTCGGCGTGGCGCTGCCGCTCGAAGCGGGCCACGGCACGCTCGCGTTCGACGGCGAGCGTGAAATCGAACCGGCGCGCGGCGACCGCTATGAAGTGACGCTCGACTGGCACGGTCCGCTGACCGTCGATGTCGCGCGCACGCTGCGTTACGCGGCGTCGCATCAGCTGTTGCGCGAGGCCGCCGCGCGCGCATAGCGATTGGGCTTGCTTCCTCCACGCATCACCGAAAGAAGGAGACATCGCATGGACACACCCTTGAAAGGCCAGGTCGCGATCGTGACCGGCGGCGCGCGCGGCATCGGCCGCGGCATTGCGCTCACGCTCGCGCAAGCCGGCGCGGACGTGCTGCTCGCGGATCTGCTCGAAGAACCGCTTGCCGCGACTGCGGATGAGTTACGGGCGCTGGGCAGACGCGCCGCCTTCGCCAAGGTCGACGTCACCCAGGCTGTCCAGCTCGAAGGGATGGTCTCGCAGGCGCTTTCGGAATTCGGTGGCTTCGATATTCTCGTGAACTGCGCCGGCGTGATTTCAATTAGTCCGGTATCCGAATTAACAGAGCGGGACTGGGACTTCGTCATGGGCGTCAACGCGAAAGGCGTGTTCCTCGGCTGCAAGGCTGCACTGCCGCATTTCCGTACGCAAAAGCGCGGGCGGATCATCAACGTCGCTTCGATCGCGGGCAAGGAAGGGTTCCCGAATCTTGCGCACTACAGCGCGTCGAAATTTGCGGTGGTTGGCTTCACCAACGCGCTCGCCAAGGAAGTCGCGCGCGAGGGCATCACCGTGAACGCGATTTGCCCCGGCATCGTGCGTACGTACATGTGGGACCGGCTCTCCGACGAATGGAAGACAGAAGGCGAGAGCGTCGAAGAGTCCTGGCAGCGCCATCAGCTCACGCTGATTCCGCAGGGCCGCGCGCAAACGCCGGAGGACATGGGCCGGCTCGCCCTGTTCTTCGCGACGATGGACAACGTCACAGGCCAGTCGGTGAACGTCGACGGCGGTTTCACTTTTCACTAGGAGCAGTCGCATTTCCCCGCAGCAAGCCAATCCAGAGCGGTACAAGCGTCGTACACCCAGGAGACAACCATGTCAGTTCAGTTGAACAAGGAGCAGTTGCTCACCGCGTATCGCTCGATGCGCACGATTCGCGAGTTCGAGGAACGCTTGCACGTCGAGTTCGCGACCGGCGAAATTCCAGGCTTCGTGCACCTGTACGCGGGCGAGGAGGCCTCCGCGGTCGGCACGATGAGTCATCTGAACGATAACGACTATGTCGCGACCACGCACCGCGGCCACGGCCACTGCATCGCCAAGGGGGTGGACGTGCGCGAGATGATGGCCGAGATCTATGGCCGGGCCACGGGGTCGTGCCGGGGCAAGGGCGGCTCGATGCATATCGCCGATCTGTCGAAGGGCATGCTGGGCGCAAACGGCATCGTCGGCGCCGGCGGTCCGCTCACGTGCGGCGCCGCGCTCGCCGCCAAGCAGAAGAAGACGGGCGGCGTGGGCGTGTGCTTCTTCGGTGACGGCGCGTCGAACCAGGGCGTGATCTTCGAGTCGATGAATCTCGCCTCCGTGTGGCGCTTGCCGGTGATCTTCGTCGCGGAAAACAACGGCTACGCCGAGGCGACGTCTTCCACGTGGTCGGTCGCGGCTGACAACATCGCCGACCGTGCGAACGGCTTCGGCATGCCGGGCGTGATCGTCGACGGCTTCGACTTTTTCGCCGTGCACGAGGCGCTGGGTGAAGCCATTGCACGCGCACGCAGCGGCGGCGGCCCGACGCTCGTGGAGATGAAACTCTCGCGCTATTTCGGCCACTTCGAAGGCGACGCGCAAACCTACCGAGCCCCTGGCGAAGTGCAGAAGCTGCGCGAAGAAAAAGACTGCCTGAAGCGCTTCGAAGAGCGCGTGGTGCGCGCCGAACTCGCGAGCACCGGCGATCTGCGCAAGGTGGACGCCGAAGTGAAGCAGCTGATCGACGATGCCGTGACGCAGGCCAAGGCCGCGCCGCTGCCGCCAGCCGAAGCGCTGCTCACTGACGTGTACGTGTCGTACCCTTAAGCGCTGCGCACTCAAGTCATCAGGATTCCAGATCAAGGAGACGGAAATGGCACGGAAAATCACCTATTCGCAGGCCATCAACGAAGCGCTTGCCCAGGAGATGGGGCGCGACGAAAGCGTGATCGTGATGGGCGAGGACAACGCGGGCGGCGCGGGCGCGCCAGGCGAGCAGGACGCGTGGGGCGGCGTGCTCGGCGTGACAAAGGGCCTTTACGGCAAGTTCCCCGGGCGCGTGCTCGATACGCCGCTCTCGGAAGGCGGTTTTATCGGCACGGCAGTGGGTGCGGCGGCGTGCGGCATGCGGCCGGTCGCGGAGCTGATGTTCATCGATTTCATGGGCGTGTGCTTCGACCAGATCTTCAATCAGGCGGCGAAGTTCCGCTACATGTTCGGCGGCAAGGCCGTCACGCCGGTCGTGATTCGCACCATGTACGGCGCGGGCTTGCGCGCGGCGGCGCAGCACTCGCAGATGCTCACCTCGCTCTTCACGCATATTCCCGGGCTGAAGGTCGTGTGCCCGGCCACGCCCTATGACGCCAAGGGCCTCATGATCGAGGCGATACGCGACAACGACCCCGTGATCTTCTGCGAGCACAAGCTGCTCTACACAATGGAGGGCGACGTTCCGGAGGAATCCTATTCGATTCCATTCGGCGAGGCCAACATCGTGCGCGACGGTGACGACGTCACGATCGTCACGTATGGACGCATGGTGCACTACGCGCTCGATGCTGCGCAGAAGCTCGCGAAAGACGGCATCGAGGCGGACGTGATCGACCTGCGTACGACCTCGCCGCTCGACGAGGAAACGATCCTCGAAAGCGCGCGCCGCACGGGCCGGGTCGTGGTCGTGGACGAAGCCAATCCGCGCTGCTCGATCGCGACCGACATTGCGGCACTTGTTGGCCAGAAGGCGTTCAAGGAACTGAAGGTACCGGTCGGCATGGTCACTGCCCCGCATACGCCTGTGCCGTTCGCGGCATCGCTCGAAGACCTCTACATCCCCTCGGCGGAGAAGATCGCCGACGCCGCGCGCGCGGCAAGGAGCTGAAGTCATGCCGATTCACATGATCACGATGCCCAAATGGGGCCTGTCGATGGAGCAGGGCCAGGTGAACGGCTGGCTCAAGTCGCCCGGCGACAAGGTCAGCAAGGGCGATGAATTGCTCGACGTGGAGTCCGACAAGATCGCGTCGGGCGTCGAGTGCGCGTTCGAAGGCGTGTTGCGGCGGCAGATCGCGCAGGAGGGCGACACGCTGCCCGTCGGCGCGCTGCTTGGTGTGGTCGCCGATGCCGAAGCGGCCGACGCGGATATCGACGCCGCGGTGGCCGAGTTCCAGCGCGACTTCGTGCCGGCGCAGGCGGGCGACGCCGACGCGGGACCGCAGCCGGAAAAGTCGCAAATCGGCGGCAGGACCGTGCGCTACCTGAAGCAGGGCGAAGGCGAGGGCGTGCCTGTCGTGCTGATCCATGGCTTCGGCGGCGATCTCAACAACTGGCTCTTCAATCACACCGATCTCGCGGCGGAGCGCACCGTCTGGGCGCTCGATCTGCCGGGTCACGGCGAGTCGGGCAAGGCGCTCGAGAGCGGGAGCCTCGACGAGCTCGGGCAAAGCGTGATCGCGTTCCTCGACGCGCAGAAGATCGACCGCGCGCATCTCGTCGGGCACTCGCTGGGCGGTGCAGTGGCCATGGCGGTGGCCGAGCAGGCGCCCGGGCGCGTGGCGTCTCTTGCGCTGATTTCGAGTGCAGGCCTTGGCAGCGAGATCGATGGTGCGTATATCGAGGGCTTCGTCGCGGCGGGCAATCGCAATGCGCTCAAGCCGCACGTGACGAAGCTGTTCGCCGATCCCGCGCTGGTGACGCGTCAGCTCGTCGAGGACCTCGTGAAGTACAAGCGGCTCGAAGGCGTGCAGGCCGCGCTCGGCAAGATTGCCGCGCAGGCGTTCGAAGGCGGCGCGCAGCGGCGCGTGTTCCGCGAACGGCTTGCGTCGCTCGCGCCTCGCGCGCTCGTGATCTGGGGCGAGGTCGACCAGATCATACCGGCGCGCCATGCGCAGGGCTTGCCGTCGCAGGTGCGCGTGGAGGTGATTGCGGGCAAGGGGCACATGGTGCAGATGGAGGCGGCGCAGGAGGTCAATCGCCTGCTCAAAGCCTTCATCGACGAAGGAGCCTGAGCATGGAGGCCGCCACGTCTGGAGTGTCCCGCTCGTCGAGTACGGCGCTGGGTCAGGAGGGCCTGCGCAGCCGCGAGAAGCTCGCGCGCATTCCGGTGAAGATCGTGCCGCCTGCCAGCGCCGACGCGGTCTTGCCGAAGCCGCCCTGGCTGCGCGCGCGTCCGCTCATGAGCGAAACCGTAGCGGGCGTGGCGGCCGTATTGCGCGAGCATCGGCTTCATTCGGTATGCGAAGAAGCGATGTGCCCGAACATCGGCGAATGCTTTGCACAGCGCACCGCGACTTTCATGATCATGGGCGGGCTGTGCACGCGGCGCTGTCCGTTCTGCGATGTCGCTCACGGACGTCCCGCGCCGCTCGACGAGGACGAGCCCGCGCACCTTGCGGCAGCGGTCGCGGCGCTGGGCTTGCGTCACGTCGTCATTACATCGGTCGATCGCGACGACTTGCGCGACGGTGGCGCGTCGCACTTCGCGCGTTGCATTGCGCGGGTGCGCGAGCGCGTAGCGGGAATCGGCGTCGAGGTGCTCACGCCCGATTTCCGCGGCCGTGTCCCGCGCGCGCTCGAGGCGCTTTCGTACGCGTGGCCCGACGTGTTCAACCACAACATCGAGACCGTGCCCTCGCTGTATCGCGCGGCGCGGCCGGGCGCGGACTATCACGGCTCGCTCGATTTGCTTGCGCGCGCGAAAGCGGCGAACGGTGCGCTCGTCACGAAGTCGGGGCTGATGGTGGGGCTGGGCGAAACCGATGCGGAGTTGCTCGCGACGATGCGCGACCTGCTCGAGCATCGCGTAGAAGTGCTGACGATCGGGCAGTACCTTGCGCCGTCGCGGTTTCATTTGCCGGTGAAGCGCTACGTGCATCCCGACGGATTCGCCGCGTTGCGTGCGGCGGGGCTGGCAATGGGATTTAGCGAGGTGGTGGCCGGGCCGCTGGTTCGCTCGTCGTATCACGCAGCACAGACCGTGGAGGCGGCGCGGCAGGCCGAGGCGGGGTGATCTGCATGCATTTGCAACTAACCGCCTAACGCCTCCGACGCCGACGAGCTAGGCGCGTTCTCTCACAAACCGCGTACTCACCCGCGAGAGATAAAGCAGGAGTCCGGCACCGGCAATCAGGAGGCTCGCCATGTTGGCGAGCCAGAACCCGCGCGCGCCCGTCGCCCAGGCGGGCACCGTGCCGGTCACGTCGAAGCCCAGCGCGTAGCCGCCGCCGAGGCCCACGCCCCAGAGCGCAAGCGCATAGATGATGGTCGGCACGACCGCGACCCGGTAGGCGCGCAACGCGAAGGCGGTGGTGATCTGCAGGGCGTCGAACACGTGGTAGCAGGTGACGATGGCGACGAGCGGCATGGCTGCGACTGCCACGGCAGGGTCCGGCGTGTAGCCGCCGATGATGAGCGGCCGCAGTACGAACACGATCGCGCCATAGCAGCAGGCAATCGCTACGGCCGTCGCCACGCCGTGCCGCGCGAGCGTGCGCGCTTCGGCCGGGCGGTTGCCGCCCAGCGCCTGGGCGACGAGCGTCGAGGTCGCCACGCCGATCGAAAGCGGCGTCATGTAGAGCACGGCGCCGATGTTGCCGGCGATCTGATGGCCGGCGAGCGTGGTCGTGCCCATACGTGCGATGAAGATCGCCATGAACGTGTACGACGTCACTTCGATGAGGTACGAAAGCCCCATCGGAATGCCGAGCTTGAGCAGTTCGGCCTGGCGTTTCCACTCGGGCCAGCAGAAGTGCCTGAAGATTTCGAACGGTGCGAACACGTCCACCCGCGTGAGCGCGAAGGCCGCGCACAAGGCGAGCGCCCAGTTGATCGAGGTGCTTGCGAGCGCGCAGCCTGGGCCCCCGAGCGCCGGCACGCCGAGGCCGCCGAAGATGAGCCACGTGTTGAGCGGCACCTTGAGCATGAGCGCGCCGACTTGCAGGAACATCACGAGGCGCGGGCGCCCCACGGCATTGGCGAGCGAGCTGTAGATGCGAAAGGCCAGCGCCGCGGGCAGCCCGAACGAGAGCAGCCGCAGATAGCCGACGGTGCGCTCGCGCAGTGCTTCGGGCGCGTGCGCGAGGTCGAGCAGCGGGCCGGGAAAGTAGAGGATCGTAAATCCGATCGCCATCAGCACGAGCGCGAGCCAGAACCCCTGGCGCACTTCGAGACCGATTTCCGTGTCCTTGCGCGCGCCATAGAGCTGCGCCGCTACGGGCTGCAGCGCGCTGAGAATGCCCGTGAGAGCGATATAGACCGAGATGTAGATCGACGAACCCAGGCCGAGCGCGGCGAGATCGAGCGCCGAGTAGCGACCGACCATCGCGGTGTCGATCACGCCGAACGCGATGATCGCGAGTTGCCCGACCAGCACCGGCCACGCGAGCGCGGCGATGCGCCGGACGTCGCCGGCGAAAGTCGTCGTCAGCACGGCCTCAGTCCGGACGCTTGCGCCAGACATGTTTCTTGAGCGGCGGCGTCGGACGGTCGATGCGCACGTACAGGCGGAAGCGCTCGTCGCGGTCGGCGACGCGGCGGCCTTCCCAGACGAGCTTCCACACGTAGTCCGGCATCGAGCTCGGCTCGCCGTATTCCTGCGTGTCCTGGCGCAGGATCACGTCGCAATCCTCGTTGAACGCGAAATGCATCCTGCCGAAGTACGCGAAGGTGGCGATCTGCGCATCGCCGAGGCGGACGGGCGAGATGCACTGATAGTCGGCGGGCAGGTGCGCGGCGATCTGCTCGGCCACGTCCTTGTAGGTCCGGCTGTAGTTGACGACCGGCAGCCACAGCGTCATGAGCAGCACCCACATGAGCGTGGTGCCGCCGCTCGAGAGCACGACGCTGCGCCACAGCACCTTCGGATGGCGCGCCACGCGCCAGCGCACGAGCACCATCCAGCACACGGTAACTGCCACCGCGCACACGAACGAGAGAATCTTGAACTCCGGCACGAAGCCGGGTGCGAGGCGCGCGAGGTTGCGCGCGAGCGGTGCCGGGAAACCGGTCATGCCCGCGAGCCACACGAGCCACACGAAGGTGCTGAGAATCGTGAAGCTCAGCACCGCGAACCAGTCGATCGCGTTGATCGCGCCGCGCTTGAGCGTGGGCAGCGCGAAGGTCGCGAGCACCGCCAGCGCGGGCAGCACGAGCATGAAGAGCCGGTTCGATTCGTGGCTCTGCACGACCACGAGGATGAGCAGCGGCACGATCACCGACAGCGGAATCGCGATGTGCGGTTTGCGGCGCAGCCCGGCCCAGCTCACGAAGGCCCAGATCGCGAGGGGCCACGCGGGCCACGTGAAGAGAGGCAGATTCTTGGCGGCGTAGCGCAGCACGTAGCCAGGGGGGCCTGCGAAGGCGTTGACGTTGGTGTGCGCCCACTGGTTGAGGAACCAGACGGCGTCGTCGGGATACAGGTGCAGCGCCAGCAGGGGCCACGAGGCCGAGACCACGAGCGCCACGGGCAGGCCCGCTACGAGCAGCCAGCGCGAGCGCGTTTCGGGGGCGATGGCGAGCATGGCGAGCGTGCCGATGAGGAGCGCGCCCACGAGCACCGGGCCGCTCGAGAGCATCACGATGCCGAGCGCGAGGCCCCACCAGAGGGCGCCCTGGACCGGCTTGTCGATGGCGCGCACGACGCCGTACAGCAGCATGGCGATGCCCACGAACTGCATGAGCTGCGGCGTGGTTTCGTGACCGCGCTCGGCGAGGCCGAAGCAGCCCAGCAGAACGAGCAGGGCGCCGTCGCCGAGCGTGCGGCCGTAGTCGCGCGGCTCGGGCTCGCCGCCGAACGCGTACTTGAACGGCTGCACTTCGGGGCGGCGGCCCAGCAGATACGCGCTGTACCAGACGAACGCGCACGCGAGGCAGAACAGCACGCCCGTGGCGATGCGTGATGCGTTGCTCGCGTCGACCCACGGTGCGAAGAGACGGATGCACGCGGCGCCGAGCCAGTAGCCGAGCGGACCGTTCTCGGTCACGTACTTGCCGACGAGATTGGGCAGCAGCCAGTCGTGCGAGGTGCCCCCCGCCATCGTCCACATCACGCCGAAGCCCGCCGCATCCTCGTTCTTCCACGGGTCGCGGCCAAAGAGGCCGAACGCGGCGAAGACGATACAGATGGTCAGCAGCAGCCAGCGCGGCAGGGCGCTGGTGGCGGAGGCGGTCAGTCGAATGGCTGGCTTCATGCAGTACGAAGGGAGACGGATAAACCGGGCGTGTTCGAGCGGGCGGCTCGCACGCGGGGGTCAAGCAGGCATGCGCGGCAGACGGTACACCCGGCCGTGTGCCGTGGAGCAATCCGGCATTCTAGCCGGGCCGGCGATCGCGCGTCACGGCGTTAGCCGCGGGATAATCCACAGAAACATCTAAAAAGGGGCGGTAAGTCGCACCCTTATAGCTGCTGGACGGCGCAACGGTGGCGCGGGCAACAAAAAAGGGCAGCGTATGCTGCCCTTTTTGTGCACGTTCAATGCGGGACCGGCCAGCAGCCGGTGCGGCGAGGTGCTTACTTGCCGGCCTTGCCCGAGGCGCGTGCGCCGAACTTCTTGTTGAACTTCTCGACACGGCCTGCCGTGTCCATGATCTTTTGCGTGCCCGTGTAGAACGGATGCGATTCCGACGACACTTCGATCTTGGCGAGCGGGTAGGTCTTGCCGTTGAATTCGGCGGTTTCGCGCGTCTGGATGGTCGAGCGGGTCACGAACTTGAAGTCGTTCGAAACGTCGATGAACAGGACTTCGCGGTAATCCGGGTGAATGCCTTCTTTCATGGTTATTCCTTAAATCTGGCGGTAGCCAACCCGCGTGCCTGCAACACCATGTTGCCGACTTTGCCCGCGCGAGCCACTTACCCAAGGGTCGAAAAACGGCGATTATGCCAGATAATCAGCCGGTTGGCGAATTTTTGAGGCTCCCGCGCGTCAGGTTTCCGGCCGGCTGGCCGGCCAGTGCGCCCACGCGCGCCGGGTCCTGGCGGTAATAGCGCGCGAGCAGCCGGTAAAGCTCGGGATATTCCGCCTCGAATGCCTTCGGTTTGACGAAAAGCGCCTCGCTGCACACCGCGAAGAACTCCGACGGGTGGTCGGCGGCATAGGGATCGATCAGCGAATCGCGCTCGAAGCGCGCCCAGCGGCGCTCCGGCACGGCGTCCACCTTGTCGCAGAACTGGTCGTAGGCGTTGTCGAACACGTCGGCCCACGCCTGCGCGTCGAGCGGGGCGTGCCAGCGCCGAAAGAGGGGCGGATGGCCGTCGGCCTCGCCGTTAAGCATATCGATCTTGTGCGCGAACTCGTGGATCACGACGTTGTACGCGTCGCTGCCATCGGTCATCTGCGCGTCTTCCCACGAGAGGATCACGGGGCCGCCTTCCCACGCCTCGCCGCTCGCGTCGTGTTCCACCTCGTGGACCACGCCGTCCTCGTCCTCCACGGTCTTGCGGATCACGAATTCGCCCGGATAGACGACCACGCCCACCCAGCCCTTGTAGAGATCGAGTGAAAGATTGAGCACGGGCAGCGACGCCTGCGCGGCGATCGCTACGCTCATCGGGTCGGTCAGCTCGAGATCGTGCGCCGTGGAGAACTCCTTTTGCGCGAGGAAAAGGCTCGTCATCTCGCGCAGACGCACGAGGTCGGCGGCGTCGAGGTGCTTGAGAAAGGGCAAGCCCGCGAGCGTCGCCTGCCAAAGCGCGTCGTCGATCGCGTAGGTGCGCAGCGCCTTTTCGCGGCGGCGCGCGTCGAACCAGTGAGAGAGTTTCGAAAGCATCGCTGGGTGTGTTTTCCCGTGCGTCTGGATGTCGTTCAATCGATCTGCTTTTGCCACGCGGCGAAGATCCCGCCGCACACCGCCACGCCGATCAGGAAGTAAAACCCGTCGAGCGAACTCAGGAAGCTCGCCTGCTGCGCGACCATGCGGCTCACCTGCGCGAGCGCGAGTCCGTGCGCTTCGCTCGCGGAGCGGCCCATCAGTTCGAAGGAATGCGTCAGCGCGGCGTAGGTGCTCTGGAACGCCGGGTTGAACGGATTCACGAACTCGGCGAGCCGCGTCTGGTGCAGCGCGAGCCGGTGCTGCTCGACGA
Organism: Paraburkholderia sp. BR10141; assembly: GCF_056155635.1. NCBI lineage: Bacteria > Pseudomonadati > Pseudomonadota > Betaproteobacteria > Burkholderiales > Burkholderiaceae > Paraburkholderia > Paraburkholderia sp. BR10141. The sequence goes on from NZ_JBMIQH010000023.1 coordinate 97,462, forward strand.
TGATAACGGTGGCTGTGGCGAACGATATCGTCAACTGCCGGACGATGTTTTTCAAGCGGTAACCGTGCGTGAATTCTTCGATCGCGAAGATGCGGAACGTGAGATTGGCGACGGGCAGCACGATGAAGAGCAGCAGCAGGCCACGCAGCAGCAGCGGCGGGATGAGCCAGGCTTCGCTAGCCTGCGGCGTGAGCCGCGTCATCCAGAACGAGATGAGCGCCGAGAGCAAGAAGCCGGGCACGATGATCCACTTTTTGTGCGTAATGAGCTTCGCGTAGCGGAAATAGAAAAAGAGGGCGCCGGCCGAGATGAGCGACGTGATGCCGGTGAGGCGTCCGGCGTTTTCGACGGGGTAGTTGAAACCGCCTTCGAGCAGCCGCGAGACCAGGTAGCTGAGCGCCGTGCTCAGGTAGTAGTAGACCATGTAGAGCAGCAGGCCCACCCGGAACGGCTTCTCGCGCAGCGCGTGCAGGCGCATGAGCGGCTTCGGATGATGCCACTGGTGCCAGCCGAACCAGGCGAGCGCCGTGATCCCGACGAGCGTGAGCAGAATGATTTCCGGCGACGCGCTGAAGAGTTCGAAGCGCACCTGCTGCATGGCGATCTGCAGCGCGCCCTGTGCAAACGCGAAGATGAGGTACGGCCAGAAGTGCGCTTCGCCGCGCTCCTCAGGCAGCAAGTGGCCCGTATCGGGCAGCGCGAGCAGGGCCAGCACGGCATAGAGCACGCCTGCGGGCGCGGAAAACGCGAACAGGGCGCGCCAGTCGAAATGCGCGACGAGCTGCCCGCCCACGAGCGGTGCGAGCGCGCTGGAGAGCACGATGAGAATGAGGAACGCGCGCGTTGCCACTGGACGCTGCTGCGGCGTGAAGCTGATCTGGATGAGGATGCGGCAGGTGCCCATCATCGGGCCGATGAAGTAGCCCTGGAAGCCGCGCGCGAAGGCAAGCTCGATCGACGATTCGCAAAGTGCCGCCGCGATCGCGCCGACGGCATAGAGCAGCAGGCAGCTCCCCACGTAGCGGCGGTAGCCCATGCGCTCCACCCACCATTGCTGCTGCAGGATGCCCAGAACGGCGCACACGGCGTAGGCGCTCGACGACCAGACGAGCTCGTCGGGCGACGCGTTGATGCCGCCCGCGATATGGCTCGTGAAGAACGAGAAGATCGCGTTGTCGTAGTAGTCGAGACCGGTCGCGAGGGCGAGCACCCACGGGAAAAAGTCGCCGCGCAGGCGCGCCGCGCTGAAGATCGGCTCGCGAGGCTGGGCCGTGCTCATGCCGATTCGTCGTTCTCGCGTGCGTTGCCCGAAGGCTCTGCCGGTCTGCCGCCCGTCGCGGCCGCGGCCGCCTTGCGTCGCCGCGTGGCGGCGAGGCGCTGCTCGATCAGCTGATCGGACGGCTCTCCCGCGAGGCGCCGCTGCAGGTAGTCGAGGTCGTCGGCCAGCTCCATGCGCACCGTCTGCGCCTCCTTCAACTCGCGGCGCACGGCCGCGATGCGCGTGTCGAGCGTCTCGATCTGCTGCGCGAGCGCGTCGGCGATCTGCTGGAGCGACTCGTGCGAATAGCGCCGGCGGCCTTCGCCAACCTGTTCGAGCGGCCGCTTGAGCATTTCGGTGATGCCGTGCAGCGAAAAGCCGAGCGCGCGCAGCCGCAGGATGCGCGCAAATTGCTCGAGGTCGTGCTCGTCGTAGAGCCGGTAGCGGCCTTCGCTGCGCGAGGGGCTGACGAGCCCTCGCTCTTCGTAATACTTGAGCGTGCGCGGCGTGACGTTCAGGCGCTCGGCGGCGTCGCGCACCGTGAGCAGCGCGGGGGAATCCTTGGGCATGGGGAACTCTTTTTTCGCCGGGACGCGATCAAGACACGCTGCGCATTATACTTCAACGTGAACGTGCACGTACAGGTTGCGAGCTGCAGCGATCCGCTGCCGGAAAAGAAAAACGCCCGCGAAGTCGCGGGCGTTTTGCGGTGATTCGAGCGGGCGAGGGCCTTTAGCCGCCGCGGCGCATCATGTCGAAGAACTCGGAGTTGTTCTTCGTCTGGCGAATCTTGTCGAGCAGGAATTCCATGGCCTCGACTTCGTCCATGTCGTGGATGAACTTGCGCAGCACCCAGATCTTCTGGAGGATGTCCGGCTTGATCAGCAGTTCCTCGCGGCGCGTGCCCGACTTGTTCAGGTTGATCGACGGGTAGACGCGCTTTTCCGCGAGACGGCGCTCGAGGTGCACTTCCATGTTGCCGGTGCCCTTGAACTCTTCGTAGATCACGTCGTCCATGCGGCTGCCGGTTTCGATCAGCGCCGTGCCGATGATGGTGAGCGAGCCGCCTTCTTCGATGTTACGTGCCGCGCCGAAGAAGCGCTTCGGACGCTGGAGTGCGTTGGCATCCACACCGCCCGTGAGCACCTTGCCCGATGCGGGCACAACGGTGTTGTAGGCGCGCGCGAGACGCGTGATCGAGTCGAGCAGGATCACGACGTCGTGCTTCATTTCGACGAGGCGCTTGGCCTTCTCGATCACCATTTCGGCGACCTGCACGTGACGCGCAGCCGGTTCGTCGAAGGTCGAGGCGATCACTTCGCCCGCCACCGAGCGCTGCATTTCGGTCACTTCTTCCGGGCGCTCGTCGATCAGCAGCACGAACAGGACCACGTCGGGGTGGTTCTGCTTGATGGCGTGCGCGATGTGCTGGAGCATCACGGTCTTGCCGGACTTGGGCGAAGCGACCAGCAGGCCGCGCTGACCCTTGCCGATAGGCGCGATCATGTCGATGATGCGGCCCGTCACGTTCTCCTCGCCGCGCATCTCGCGCTCGAGCAGCAGCACCTTGTTCGGGTGCAGCGGCGTGAGGTTCTCGAACATGATCTTGTGCTTCGAGGCTTCCGGCGGCTGGCCGTTGACCTTGTCCACCTTCACGAGCGCGAAATAGCGTTCGCCATCCTTCGGCGTGCGCACTTCACCTTCGATCGTGTCGCCGGTGTGGAGGTTGAAGCGGCGGATCTGCGACGGGCTGATATAGATATCGTCCGTGCTGGCGAGATACGAGGTTTCCGGCGAGCGCAGGAAGCCGAAGCCGTCGGGGAGCACTTCGAGCGTGCCGTCACCGAAGATCGTTTCGCCCGTCTTGGCGCGCTTTTTGAGAATCGCGAACATGAGTTCCTGCTTGCGCAGGCGGTTCGCATTTTCGATCTCGAGGCCATTGGCCATCTCGATCAATTCAGACACGTGCAGAGACTTGAGCTCGGAAAGATGCATACGGAGAACCCGTCGGGGAGGAGTGCGACGAAAAGAATGGGGGAAAAGAAGCGAGCGGAACCGCTCAAGGACTTTTGGTTGAAACTTCGCTTCAAGCTTGCTTGAAACTTTTATAAGGGCGCCGGTAGACGCTTTATGAATTCTAGCATAGCACACGCCAGAAACCGTCAGTGAAGACCGACAGCAAGTTTCGGCGTGTTTTTATGGTGCGTGTTGTCGCGTGACAACACGCACCGTTGCTTGGCTCATCCCCTTGCTGGCCGGGCGATGCGCCCGGACGGGGAGGGGCGGCCAGCGAGGAAGTTACAGGTGGCTGTCGAGGAACGCGGTGAGCTGCGACTTCGAGAGCGCGCCGACCTTCTGCGCCGCCACGGCGCCGTTCTTGAAGAGGATCAGCGTGGGGATACCGCGCACGCCGAACTTCACCGGCGTCGACTGGTGCTCGTCGACGTTGATCTTCGCGACCTGAAGGCGCTCGCCATAATCCTTCGCGACTTCATCGAGAATCGGCGCGATCATCTTGCACGGGCCACACCACTCGGCCCAGAAGTCCAGCAGCACGGGCTTGTCGGATTTCACGACGTCCTGTTCGAACGATGCGTCGCTGATATGCTTGATTTGTTCGCTCATTGTATGAATACCTCTTTCGATTCGAGGCCGAGTAAATTGCTCGCCACGATACACCAAAACTGAAAATTCTTCCGGGGCCGCCTGGGCGGCCAGACCGAACCCCAGTCATACGTCCGAATCACACGCCCTTCGCACGCAAACCGCGTGGCCCAGCCGATTGCCGACGCCAGTGTAGCCTAAATCCCTATGCGTTGCCGACGGTGATAGTACTCATGCCGCAAGCAGGGTTTCCGTCCTCCAGGCCACATTCGGCGGCACATTCTGGCGGCGGCGCGAGCCTTTTCGCGGGGGCCATTTCGTGCGGTACCTCGTGCTCCTGCACGCTATCTGGAGGCGATGCGAGCCATTGCAAGGGGGTAGCTACCTGGGCGCGCAACGATGCCCGGCGCGGCTCGGCGCGTTTTTTCGCACTGCAGCAGTCGCATTGGCGCGCGACCGATGTTAGAATGCGCCGTGACGGGCCTCCTCGCATGGAGGGGCGGTCAACCTGGTCAGGTCGGGAACGAAGCAGCCACAGCCGTTTTCCGCCAGTGCCGAGGGTCAGGCTCGTCACCTTCCTCTTTTTTCTTCCGTTTTTCTCCCCAGATACGAGATTGGCGCCGCGCAATCGACTGCGCGACGCGGTTCTTCGTTCGTCGTGTTTGTCACGCCTGCATCGCCACTGTTTTCGTCGTCCGCAATCGCCGGCTCGCGCCATTGCGCGGCGGCCGCGAACCGGGCATTGGCCGCCTTTCGATTCATCTGGACGCGCGGGCGTTGCTGATACAATTTCCAGATGACCTATCAAGTTCTCGCACGCAAGTGGCGACCGAAGGATTTCGCTTCGCTCGTCGGACAGGAGCACGTGGTGCGCGCGCTCACGCATGCACTCGACGGCGGCCGCCTGCATCACGCGTACCTCTTCACAGGCACGCGCGGCGTGGGCAAGACGACGCTGTCGCGTATCTTCGCCAAGGCGCTCAACTGTGAGACCGGCGTGACGTCGAAGCCCTGCGGCGTGTGCCGCGCGTGCCGGGAAATCGACGAAGGGCGTTTCGTCGATTACGTCGAGATGGATGCGGCGAGCAATCGCGGCGTGGACGAAATGGCCGCGCTGCTCGAGCGCGCGGTCTACGCGCCGGTCGATGCGCGCTTCAAGGTCTACATGATCGACGAAGTGCACATGCTCACGAACCACGCCTTCAACGCGATGCTGAAGACGCTGGAAGAGCCGCCGCCGCATGTGAAGTTCATCCTCGCGACGACGGACCCGCAGAAGATTCCGGTCACGGTGCTCTCGCGCTGCCTGCAATTCAATTTGAAGCAGATGCCGGCGGGCAATATCGTGGAGCATCTCACGCATATTCTCGGAGAAGAGAAGGTCGAGTTCGAGGCGCAGGCGCTGCGCCTGCTCGCGCGCGCCGCAGACGGCTCGATGCGCGACGCGCTTTCGCTTACCGACCAGGCCATCGCGTATTCGGCCAACCAGGTCACCGAAGAAGCGGTGCGCGGCATGCTCGGCGCGCTCGATCAAAGCTATCTGATCCGCATGATCGACGCGCTCGTGGCCGGCGACGGCGCGAACGTGCTCGCCATCGCCGACGAAATGGCGCTGCGCAGCCTGTCGTTTTCCGCCGCGCTGCAGGACCTCGCGAGTCTGTTCCATCGCATTGGCTGGGCGCAATTCGCGCCTTCATCGGTGCTCGACGAGTGGCCCGAAGCCGACGACATTCGCCGTTTCGCGGAAGCGTTGAGCCCGGAGCAGGTCCAGCTTTTCTATCAGATCGCGACCCTCGGGCGCAGCGAACTCGGCCTGGCACCCGACGAATACGCTGGCTTCACGATGACGCTCCTGCGCATGCTGGCGTTCGAGCCTTCCGCGAACGCGGGCAGCGTGGGCAGTGCGCCGGCGTCGAAGCCCGCTGCGGCCGGCGCGGGCGCGCGTGCGGCGGCTCCGGTAGCGGCGTCGGCGCGCAGTGCGGCGCCTGCCGCTGCGCAGCCAGTCGTGCCGAAGCCCGCCGCCCCGCTGCCGCGGCCGATCGAAGCCGCACCGGCGAAGATGCCCGATGCCGAGCCGCAAGCGAGCGCGTCCGCGCCTGCGCCTGCGCCGCTCGCGAGGCCCGCGGACGAAGCGCGCGTCGTCCCGCCCTGGGAGGACGAGGGCGAGTCCGCGCCGAACCCGGGCGCAGCGCCACAAGCTGCGCCTGTGGCACCGGTCGAGCCGGCTGCGGCCGCTCCCGCGCCAGAAGAGAAACAAGCTGTGCAGAGCGTGGCCGCTGCGCCCGCGCCGCAATTCGAATCTCGTGAGGAACCCGCCGCTGCGGCATCCGCGCGTGGTGGTGCAAGCGCTGCGCTCGACGTGCTGCGCAGCAAGGGCATGCGCGTTGCCACGGGCCGTCCCGCTGCCGCTGCAGGCGCGAGCGCCCCGGCGCCCGCGCCGAAGGCCGCACCGCGCATGGAAGTGAAGGTGCCGACGCCCGATCCGGCTCGCCGCGCCACCGCGCACGAAGCGCAGGCACGACAGACGCCGCGCAACGCAAACGCGCAGCAAGACGCTTCGGGCGCGCCGCCGTGGGACGATATTCCACCCGACGACTACGTGCCGCTCGGCGCCGATGACGCGTACTTTGCGCCGCCCGACGACGGCTTCGTGCCTCCTTACGACAGCGAGCCGTCCGCGCCGCGCGCCGCCGCTGCGATGCCGACGCCGTCGCCGGCCGTGGTCGATGTGAGCAAGCTGCCGCCGGGCATTGCGCTCGATCCGATCGGTTTCAAGGGCGACTGGCCTGCGCTCGCCGCCACGCTTTCGCTCAAGGGCATCTCGTACCAGCTCGCGTTCAACAGCGAGCTGACGGCGCTCGAAGGCACGCTTCTCAAATTGAGCGTGCCGGTGCCGCAGTACGCCGAAGCCTCGCAGGTCGCGAAGCTCAAGACGGCGCTTGCCGAGCGGCTTGGCAAGACCGTTGAAGTGAGCGTGGAAGTCGGCCCCGCGCGCCGCACGGCGGCCGCGCTCGACGCCGCCGATCGCGCCCAGCGTCAACGCGAAGCCGAGCGCGAGATCGGCGCCGACCCCTTCGTGCAGCAACTGATTCGCGATTTCGGCGCGAGCATCGTGCCGGGCTCGATCCGGCCGGTCGCGCCGGAAGCCGCATCGGGCGGCACTCAGGCCGCCCACTGATTTGCGCCGCGCGGCGCGCAAAGCGTCGCGCGCTTTTGAGCGCATCGATTCGAACGACTACGATCCAGAAGGAGCAGTGACTATGTTGAAAGGCCAACTCGCAGGGCTCATGAAGCAAGCCCAGCAGATGCAGGAAAACATGAAGAAGATGCAGGAGCAGCTTGCCCAGATCGAAGTCGAGGGTCAGGCCGGCGCCGGTCTCGTCAAGGTCACGATGACCTGCCGCAACGACGTGCGCCGCGTGTCGATCGATCCGAGCCTGCTCACGGACGACAAGGACATGCTCGAAGACCTCGTGGCCGCGGCGTTCAACGACGCGGTGCGCAAGGCCGAAGCCACGTCGCAGGAAAAGATGGGCGGCATGACCGCCGGCCTGCCGCTGCCGCCGGGCTTCAAGATGCCGTTCTAAGGAACGTGGCGAGCGCCGCGTCTGCGTGAGGCAGACCGGCGCCCGCGTGTCCCGCGTGCCTCGTCGCGACCCGGCAGGGCTGCGCGGCGTCGCGGCGTCGAAAGTAGCCAAGCAGTAGCAAGCAACACCAGGCAGCAGGAAGCACCCCGAAGCAGGTTCCGCTTCAAACCCCCGTCGCGCATCTCGCGCTGAATCCGCATGAAACAACCTTCCGCTCTCGCCGCTCTCGTCGAGGCGCTGCGCGTGTTGCCCGGTGTCGGGCCGAAGTCGGCGCAACGCATGGCCTATCACCTGATGCAGCACGACCGCGACGGCGCCGAAAAGCTCGGCAACGCGCTCCTGTTCGCGACCGGGAATCTGAAGCACTGCGAGAAGTGCAATACCTTCACCGAAGCTCAGGTATGCGAAACGTGCCTCGACGAGGAGCGTGACCCTACGCTGCTGTGCGTCGTCGAAACGCCGGCCGACCAGATCATGCTCGAGCAGACCATGACGTACCGCGGTTTGTATTTCGTGCTGATGGGGCATCTGAGTCCGCTCGACGGCATCGGTCCGAAAGAGATCCATTTCGACCGGCTCGTGAAGCGCGCGTCGGATGGCGTCGTCAAGGAAGTGGTGCTCGCCACGAATTTCACGAATGAGGGCGAGGCGACGGCCCACTATCTCGGTCAGACGCTCAAGGCGCGCGGACTCGCCGTCACGCGTCTCGCACGCGGCGTGCCGGTGGGTGGCGAGCTTGAATATGTCGACGCGGGCACTATCGCGCGGGCCATGCTCGACCGGCGCTCGATGTAGCGTCACGCCAGGCTTCGATCGCGGCGCACTCGATGTGGTGCCGCTCGCCGAACAGAATGAAAGGAGACCCCATGAGCGCAGCCGCCCCTTCCCACGAATCCCCCCATTCCCGGTCGAACGGATCCGCAGCGAAAGGCGCGGGCCCGCTCGCGGGCGTCAAAGTCCTCGAACTCGGCACGCTGATCGCCGGTCCGTTCGCCGCTCGCTTTCTCGGCGAATTCGGCGCCGAGGTCATCAAGATCGAAGACCCCAAGGGCGGCGATCCGCTGCGCAAATGGCGCAAGCTCTACCCGGAAGCGGGCGGCACGTCGCTCTGGTGGGCCGTGCAGGCGCGCAACAAGAAGTCCGTCACGGTGAATCTCAAAGCCGAAGAGGGCAAGGAGATCGTGCGGCGGCTCGCGAAGGAAGCCGATATCGTCATCGAGAATTTCCGGCCCGGGCTGCTCGAAAAGCTCGGGCTCGGCTACGACGTGCTCTCGAAGCAGAATCCCGGCCTCGTGATGGTGCGGCTCTCGGGCTACGGCCAGAGCGGCCCGTATCGCGACCGTCCGGGCTTCGGCGCGATCGCCGAATCGATGGGCGGCCTGCGCCACATCACCGGCTATCCCGATCTGCCGCCGCCGCGCATCGGCATTTCGATCGGCGACTCGATCGCCGCGCTGCACGGCGTGATCGGCGCGATGATGGCGCTCCATCATCGCAACATGAACGGCGGCAGCGGCCAGATCGTCGATGTCGCGCTCTATGAGGCCGTGTTCAACATGATGGAGAGCGTGGTGCCCGAGTACGGCATGTACGGCATGGTGCGCGAGCGCACCGGCGCGTCGCTGCCGGGCATCGTGCCGTCGAATACGTACCCGTGCCGGGACGGTAGCATCGTGATCGGCGGCAACAGCGATCCGATCTTCAAGCGCCTGATGATGGCCATCGACCGCGCGGACCTCGCGAACGATCCGCAACTCGCCCACAACGACGGCCGCGTGCCGCGCACGGCGGAGATCGACGGCGCAATCGCGGCGTGGCTTTCCACCCGCACCATCAACGAAGCGCTCGACGTGCTCAATGCCGCCGACGTGCCCGTGGGCCGCATCTACAGCGTGGCCGACATGTTCGCCGATCCGCAGTTTGCGGCGCGCCAGATGATCCAGCAGTTCCGCTGGCAAGCGCCGGGGGAGCAAGAAGGCGAGGGCGTGGACATCGCGCTCCCCGCGGTCACGCCCAAGCTTTCGGCGACGCCCGGCGACACGCGCTGGCTTGGTCCCGCGTTGGGCGAGCATACCGACGAAGTCCTGAGGACGCTGGGCTACGACGCGGACCACATCGCACGGTTGCGCGAGCAACACATCGTCTAAGGCGAGTGCCTTATGCAAGACGGCTCGCCGGTGAACCACCGGCGAGCCGTTTTCGCTTTGCGTCCTGCGCGGCAGGAAACGTTCAGGGCTCGATCACGATCTTGCCCGTCACCTTGCGCGAGGCCATGTCCTTGAGCGCCTGCGCGGCGTCGGCGAGCTTGTAGCGCTTCGAGACGTACGGCTTGAGCTTGCCTTCACCGATCCAGCCCATCATCTGCGTGAACGCTGCCGCATTGTGCTGCGGTTCGCGACGCGCGAAATCGCCCCAGAACACGCCGACGAGGCTCGCGCCCTTGAGCAGCGCGAGATTGAGCGGCAGCCTGGGAATCTCTCCATTCGCGAAGCCGACCACGAGATAGCGGCCGCGCCAGCCGATGCTGCGGAACGCCGGTTCCGCATACTCGCCGCCCACCGGATCGTAGATCACGTCGGGGCCTTTGCCGTCGGTGAGCGCCTTGATGCGCTCGCGCAAGTCCTCGGTGCTGTAGTTGATGGTGGCGTCCGCACCGAAGCGGCGGCAGACTTCGAGCTTCTCTTCGCTCGAGGCGGCCGCGATCACGCGCGCGCCGAGCACCTTGCCGATTTCGACAGCCGCGAGGCCCACGCCGCCCGCCGCGCCGAGCACGAGCATCGTTTCGCCTGCGCGCAGGGCCGCGCGATCGACCACCGCGTGATGCGACGTGCCATACGCGAGCGTGAAAGCGGCGGCCGTCGCGAAATCGGCGCCTTCGGGCAGCGCCACGCACGCCGATGCGTCCGCAAGCGCCTGCTCGGCGAACGCGCCAGTGCCCACATAGGCCACTACGCGCGTACCGGGCGCGAGCTTCACGCCTTCGCCCGCCGCGCGCACGACGCCCGCGAGTTCGGCGCCGGGCGTGAAGGGCAGCGGCGGCTTCATCTGATACTTGTTCTCGATGATGAGTACATCGGGAAAGTTCACGGCCGCGGCCTTCACGTCGATCACGACCTGACCGGGGCCCGGCACGAGGTCGGGCGAGTCTTCGAGCGTGAGCGAGTCGGGTGGTCCGTACTGGTTGCAGCGGATTGCGCGCATCGTGTCTCCTGTCTTTTCCGGTTCGGTTGCTTGCAGTTGCGTCGGTCATGCATTCGCTACCGCGGGACAGTGTACGGCAATCCGCCGCAATGCGAACGATCGTGCGATTTATTTCGCGTCGATGACCGGGTGTCTTTCGAGCCGTGCCGTGGATGCGAATGCGCCTCGCACCGGCGCATGATTTCGACGTGCAGCCCAGTGGCAGACGCGCCCTGGCGTATGGGCCGGGCTGTCGTTCGCGTGCCTTCTTTCCTCGGTTACAATCGCTCGATGCGAATACTACTCAGCAACGACGACGGTTACCTCGCCCCCGGCCTTGCGGCGCTGTATGAAGCGCTCAAGCCGCTCGGCGAAGTCACGGTCATGGCGCCCGAGCAGAACTGCAGCGCCGCATCGAACTCGCTTACGCTGTGGCGCCCGCTGTCGGTGTTGCGATCGGCGAGCACCGGCTTCTATTACGTGAACGGCACGCCCACCGACTCGGTGCACATCGCACTCACGGGCATGCTCGACCAGCAACCCGACCTCGTGGTCTCCGGCATCAACAACGGCCAGAACATGGGCGAGGACACGCTGTACTCGGGCACGGTGGCCGCGGCGACCGAAGGCATTATGTTCGGCTTGCCGGCCATCGCGTTCTCGCTCGTCGATAAAGACTGGGTGCATCTCGATTCCGCCGCGCGCGTCGCGGCCGAGATCGTTGCGCATTACCTCGCGAACCCGCTGCCGGGTCATCCGCTGCTGAACGTCAACATTCCGAACCTGCCGTACGAAGAGCTTGGCGACTGGCGCGTCACACGCCTCGGCAAGCGTCATCCTTCGCAGCCCGTGATCCGCGAGACCAACCCGCGCGGCGAGCCGATTTACTGGATCGGGCCGTCGGGCAGCGCACGCGATGCGAGCGAGGGCACGGACTTCCACGCGGTGGCGAACGGCCATGTGTCGATCACGCCGCTGCAACTCGATCTCACCCATACGCAAATGCTGTCCGCGACGCACGACTGGGCGCGCAAGGGCGGCAGTGCTTCATGACGGGCGAGCGCACGAAGCGTTTTCCGCTCGGGCTTGCGGATCTCGTACGCGAGCCGCGCCGGCGCGACGCGCGTCCGGGCGAAGCACGCCCCTCGCTCGCGAACGCGGGCAACAGCAGTCCGTCGAAACCGGGCGTCGGCACACTCGCGAAGCCCGGCGCGAAGGTAGGTAATCCGGCCGTCGCGAAGTCCTCCGTGAGCACACCGTTCAAGGCGCCACCTGCGAAGCCGGTCAATGCGAAGCCGGTGAGCGCAAAGCCGGCGGGTTCGATCAAGCCTGCGCATCCTGCCGGCAACGCTGCCGCGCCGCGCGCCGCCATGCCGGGCGGCGTGAGTGTGCCGCGTGCTGCTGTGGCCGTCACGGGCGCGCCCGCCGTTGCGCTCAACGGCGCGCATGCGCTGACTTCGGAACGCATACGCGAACGCATGGTCGAACGCCTGCGTGCGAACGGCATCGCCGATGCGCGCGTGCTCCAGGCGCTCGCGGCCGTGCCGCGCCACATGTTCATCGATCCGGGTCTCGCGACCCAGGCCTACGAAGATGCGGCGTTGCCGATCGGTCATCACCAGACCATCTCAAAGCCTTCCGTGGTCGCGCGCATGCTCGAGCTCGCGGGCGCGGGCCGCGTGCTGGAGCGCGTGCTCGAAATCGGCACCGGCTGCGGCTATCAGGCAGCGGTGTTGAGCCAGATCGCACGCGACGTGTATTCCATTGAGCGCATCAAGCCGTTATACGAGCGCGCGAAGACGAATCTTCGTCCGCTGCGTATCCCGAATATCCGCTTGCACTACGGCGACGGACGGCTCGGTTTGCCGTCGGCGGCGCCGTTCGACGCGATCGTGATCGCTGCTGCGGGCTTCGACGTGCCGCAGGCGCTGCTCGAGCAGCTCGCCATTGGCGGGCGGCTCGTGGCGCCGGTCGCGGTGTCCGGCACCCAGAGTGCCGCCGGCGAAGCGACGCAGGTCCTCACGCTCGTCGAGCGTACGGGGCCGGCGCAGTGGCGGGAGTCACGCCTGGATCGCGTTTTCTTTGTCCCCTTAAAATCTGGAGTGATCTGAATCCGATGAGTATGTTGCGCGCGATCAAAAGAAACCGCCTGAATGTCGACCTGCCCGAAGCCACGCTGATCGCAGCCCAGCGCGGCGCCGCGGTCGCCGCGCTCTGTCTTCTGGCCGCCTGCGCCACGCGACTCGATCAGGCACCCGTGGTCGACCGCACCGCGCCGCTCGGCACGGCGGCTGCACAGCCTCCGGTGCCGCTCGGGCCGCCGCCTCCGGGATATTACCGGGTGAAGCCGGGCGACACTCTCTATAGGATTGCGCTCGAAAACGGCCAGAATTATCGCGACATCGCGACGTGGAACAATCTCACCAATCCGAACCAGATTGAGGTGGACCAGTTGTTGCGCGTCGTGCCGCCGGGTGCGAATCCGTCGGCGTATACGCCGGGTGTCGTGACCGCGCCGGTGCCGGGCGTGGGCGCTGCACCGGGCGCTCCGGCAGCGGGGACGCCGGCGCAGCCGCCGATCTACGGTTCGGGTGCGAACGCAGCCCCGCCGACGGCCGCCGTGCCGCCGCAGCCGGGTGCGAGCGGCGGCGATGTCGCCGCGGCGCCGGGCGGCAACATCGCGCTCACGTGGCCGGTGCGTGGTCCGGTGCTCAACGGCTTCGACGATACGAAGAACAAGGGCATCAATATTGGCGGTGCGTCGGGCGATCCTGTCAAGGCAGCCGGCGATGGACGCGTGGTTTATGCCGGAAATGGGCTGCGCGGTTACGGCAATCTCATTATCATCAAGCATGACGCGACGTTTTTGACCGCGTATGCACACAACCGGACTTTGATGGTAAAAGAAGGGGATGCGGTCACCAAAGGTCAGAAGATCGCCGAAATGGGCAATACCGACTCGGACCGGGTGATGCTGCATTTCGAAGTACGCCGTCAGGGTAAGCCCGTCGACCCACTGAAGTACTTGCCGCCGCAATAAAAGCGAGCCGACCATGCCGAAATCGAAGCGCCGTCTGCAGCAATCCGAGTCTGACAGCCAAGCCGCCCAGGTTTCGGTGGAGGACGGCGCGCAGGCGGGCGACGACGACGCGTCGCCCGAACTCGACGGCGGCCGCGACTACGAAGAGCGCGAGGAGCGTGAAGAGCGCGATTCGCAGTCCGACGAAGGCGGCTCGGGCGAGGGCACCGAAACCGCCGATGCCGCACCCGACGCCGACGATTTCCGCGCCATGCTGCAGGCCGAACTCACGGCCGACACCATCCAGCATTATCTGAACCGGATCAGCGTGAAGCCGCTCCTCACCGTCGAGGAGGAGCAGCGCTACTCGCGGCTCGCCAAAGCCGGCGAGTTCGAAGCGCGTCAGGTCATGATCGAGCGCAATCTGCGCCTCGTCGTCAGCATTGCCAAGGGTTACCTCAATCGCGGCGTGCCGCTGCTCGACCTGATCGAGGAGGGCAACCTCGGCCTCATGCACGCGATCGAGAAGTTCGATCCCACGCGCGGCTTCCGTTTCTCGACGTATGCGACGTGGTGGATCCGCCAGAGCATCGAGCGCGCGATCATGAACCAGGCGCGCACCGTGCGTTTGCCGGTGCACGTGATCCGTGAGCTCAACCAGGTGCTGCGCGCGAAGCGACATCTGGAGAAGAACTCGCTCAACGCCGATTCGGCCTCGGAGCGGCGCGACGCGAGCATCGACGACATCGCGTATCTCACGGGCAAGACCACCGAGGAAGTCACCGACATTCTCGCGCTCAACGAACACACGGCCTCGCTCGACGCTCCGCTCGACCTCGACCCGGCTAGCAGCCTGCTCGACCTGCTCTCGGACGACCAGAGCCAGTCGCCCGATGCCGAGGTGCAGCATCGCGAACTGGAAACGCTTACACGCGCGTGGCTCGGCCGGTTATCCGATAAGCATCGCCATGTCATCGAACGGCGCTTCGGGCTGAACCATATCGAGCCCGCCACGCTCGAAGAGCTGGCCGACGAAATGGGCCTCACCCGCGAGCGCGTGCGGCAGATCCAGCAGGAAGCGCTGGTGCGCCTCAAGCGCTTTTTCGCTTCGAACGGCGTGCGCAAGGACGCCGTACTCTAAACCCTCGCAGTCCATCTGAATGACAGTTCCTGTACTCGTATTCGACATCGAGACGATTCCCGATGTCGACGGCATTCGCCGTCTCGACGATCTGCCCGCCGCGCTCACCGACACCGAAGTCGCCGAGCACGCCTTCGCCGCGCGCCGCGAGAAAACCGGCGGCGATTTCCTGCCGCATCACCTGCAGCGTGTCGCTGCTATCTCGTGCGTATTTCGCGACGGCCAGGGCTTTCGCGTGCGCTCGCTCGGCACGCCCGAAGACGGCGAGGCGCGCCTGATCGATTCGTTCTACCGCACGATCGAGAAGTACTCGCCGCAGCTCGTGTCGTGGAACGGCGGCGGCTTCGACTTGCCGGTGCTGCACTATCGTGCGCTCGTGCACGGCATTCGCGCGGTGCGCTACTGGGAAACGGGTGAAGAGGACCGCGAGTTCAAGTGGAACAACTACCTTAGCCGCTACCACACGCGTCACACTGACCTGATGGATGTCCTCGCGATGTATCAGCCGCGCGCTAACGCACCGCTCGACGCGCTCGCGAAGCTCTGCGGTTTTCCGGGCAAGCTCGGCATGGACGGCGGCCAGGTGTGGACCGCGTTTCAGGAAGGCCGCATCGAGGAGATCCGCAACTACTGCGAAACCGACGTGGTCAACACGTATCTGCTCTATTGCCGGTTTCAGATGATGCGCGGCGGTTTCACAGAGCGCGAATATGCGGATGAGATCGAGTTCGTGAAGCAGTCGCTCGCCGCGGAATCCGCACCGCATTGGGGCGAGTATCTCGAGGCCTTCGCGAGCTAGGCACGGCGTCGTCCCTCAGCCGAGTTCGAGCACGATCGGCTGATGATCCGAAGCCTGGGTCGCGCCGTCTATCTCGCAGCTTCGCAAGCGTGGGCGCAAATCCTCCGTGATGAAGACGAAGTCGCACGCGAGCGGACCGTCCGACCATTGCTTCGTGTCATAGACGCCGGCCGTTGGCGGCGGCGTCGCGCCCGCATGCAGCGCGGTCCACGCGTCGATGAAGGCTGGGCTGCCCGCGAGCGGTTCGAGCATGCGCGTGTACGCCTCGCTGCCCCACGCGCTGTTGAAGTCGCCGCAGACGATCGCGGATACTGGACGCGCGGTGCGGGCGAACGGGCCCACATCGTTTTCGGCGGGCGCGGGATGCGCCGCGTGATCGGCGGCTTCCTGCTGCAGGCGCCGCAGCTCGTCGACTTGCGCGAGCCGCTGGCGCAGCGAATAAAACTCCAGATGCGTGACCAGCACGCGCAGCGCGCCGCCCGGCACGTCGAGCACGGCTTCGAGCGCCACGCGTTGCATCGAGGGTGCGGTGGAGTCGGCGGGCCACGGCAGAGCATGGCGAAAAACCTGCGCGAGCGGCAAGCGCGTGGCGAGCGCGTTGCCGAACTGGCGGCGCGGCATCTGCGCCGTGCCTTGACTGGAGGCTTGCGCGCCACGCGGCGCAGGCAAGTCGGCGCCAATCGCCTCGATGACCGTATAGCCGGGCAGCAGCGCGCGCAGTTCGGCGAACTGATCGTCGCCGGGACCACCCGGCAGCGCCCGGAAGCCGCGCGTGATCTCCTGCAGGCACAGCACGTCGAAGTCGGCGAGGCGCTGCGCCTCGCGCACCGTGCGCGCGAGATCGACGACGCCAGAAGCGTCGCGGCCCCACTGCACATTCCAGCTCACCAGTTTCATCGGCACGCTCCTCGTATGGTGCGGCGGCGGTTCGCGCACGCATGTTTAACCCTAGCCTGTTTTTCCCGATATGTCGTATGACGAATGCGATGGCCGCGGTGACTGCGGGGCGCAGCGAGCACGACCGGACCACCTCGAAAACAGCAGCGCCGCAGCGCGGGCGCCGACTTCGACTACAATCTCGCCTTCGCCCACAATTCACTCATCGTCAGTCAGGAATCCGCTGGTGTCTCAAGCTGCCCCCGACCCTCAAGCCGAGCCTGCCCAGGCCGAGCCTATGCCGTCCACGCCCACGAAAAGGCGCAGCAAGCGCGAGCGCCGCGCCGAAAAGCGCGCCGCCATCGAAGCTTCGGTCGCTCATGCCCCCATTCTCGAGATCGAGTCGCTCGACATGGAGGCCCGCGGCGTTGGCCGCACCGTGACCGAGACGGGCGAGCCCGGCAAGGTGATCTTCGTCGAGGGCGCGTTGCCGGGCGAGCGCGTGACCTACCTGAGCTACCGCAAGAAGCCTACGTTCGAACAGGCGCAGGTGGTCGACGTGCTGCGCGAGAGCGCGATTCGCACGAAGCCGCAATGCGCGTTCTTCGGCACCTGCGGCGGCTGCTCGATGCAGCACCTCGACGTGCGCGCGCAGATCGCCGTCAAGCAGCGCGTGCTCGAAGACAACCTCATGCACCTCTCGAAGGTGCGTTCGGAGACGATGTTCCGACCGATTCACGGCCCGTCGTGGGGCTACCGCTATCGTGCGCGTCTCACGGTGCGCAATGTGCCGAAGAAGGGCGGCGTGCTGGTCGGCTTCCACGAGAAGAAGAGCAGCTACGTGGCCGACATGACGAGCTGCGAAGTGCTGCCGCCGAACGTCTCGGCAATGCTCGTGCCGTTGCGTCATCTGGTGGCCGCGCTGTCGATTCGCGATCGCATGCCGCAGATCGAACTCGCCGTAGGTTCGAGCGTGACGGCGCTCGTGCTGCGCATTCTCGAGCCGCTCACGGCCGCAGACGAAGACCTGCTGCGCGCGTTCGCGGACGCGCACAACGTCCAGTTCTGGCTGCAGCCGAAGGGCCCGGACACGGTGTTCCCGTTCTATCCGCTCGACAAGGAGCTGGACTACACGCTGCCCGAATACGGCATTCGCATGCCGTTCAAGCCGACGGACTTCACGCAGGTCAATCACCAGATCAACCGCGTGCTGGTGGGCCGCGCGCTGCGCCTGCTCGCGCCCCAGGCCGGCGACCGCGTGCTCGATCTGTTCTGCGGCATCGGCAACTTCACGCTGCCCCTCGCGCGTCTCGCGCGCGAAGTGGTGGGGATCGAAGGCAGCGATACGCTGACGGCGCGCGCGCTCGAAAATGCCCGCGCCAATGGCGTGGACGGCCACACGTCGTTTGCGTGCCGCAACCTGTTCGAAGTCACCGCCGACGACATCCGCGCGCTCGGTCACTTCGACAAGTTCCTCGTCGACCCGCCGCGCGAAGGCGCGTTCGCCGTTTCCCAGGCGCTCGCGGAAATCGCGCAGAGCGGCAATGGCCCGCTGCCCAAACGCATCGTCTATGTGTCGTGCAGTCCCGGGACGCTAGCCCGCGACGCGGGCGTGCTCGTCAACGAGGCCGGCTATCGGCTCAAGGGCGCGGGCGTGGTCAACATGTTCCCGCACACGTCGCACGTGGAATCGATCGCGCTGTTCGAGCGCGACTGAGCAAACGCCGCGACAGCGCAGGCGCGTAGCCTGCGCTGCGGCCGCCGAAGCCAAAAAAAACGCCACGGGAAACCGTGGCGTTTTGCTTTGCTGCGGGCCTCAGGCTAGAGGCGCGGCGATCACCAGATCTGCCACCAGGACTTGTTTTCCTTGCCGGGACGCGCGTGACCGGTGATGTACGGGCTGTCCGGGAAGGTGCCGGCGAGCACGCGGCGCGTGTCTTCGGCGAGCTGCGGCTGATCGAGCTTCTGGTACGACAGGATCATGATGTGCAGCGCGTCTTCGATTGCCGGCGCGCTCTTGTAGTCCTGAATCGCGAGCTGCGCGCGGTTGATGGCCGCCACATAGGCGCCGCGGCGATAGTAGTAGTCGGCCGCGTGCACTTCGTGCGAGGCGAGCGCGTTCACGATGTAGCGCATGCGCTGGGCGGCGTCCGGCGCGTACTTGCTCTGCGGATACTTGTCGACCACCACCTTGAACGCGTCATACGACTCGCGCAGCGACTTCGGGTCGCGCTCGCTCATGTCCTGGCCCGAGAAGCGGCCGAACAGACCCAGGTCGTCGTTGAAGTGGATCATGCCCTTGAGATAGTACGCGTAGGCGATGTCCGGGTGATCCGGGTGCAACTGGATGAAGCGGTTGATCGCCTGGTCGGCGGCGTCGTTCTCGTTGTCCTTCCAGTTGCAGTAGGCCACGTTGATCTGCGCCTGCTGGGCGAAGTGGCCGAACGGGTCGCGGCCCTGGAGTGCTTCAAAATATTTTGCGCACTTGCCCCAGTCGCCGCCGGAGAGCGCGTCCTGGGCCTCCGTATATAATTTGTTGTTGTTCCACGCTGCCGTTTCGTCGGTCTTTTCCGGCAGGCCGTGGCAGGCCGCGACCACGGCGAACGCCGCGCCGCAAGCAGCAAGCCGAATGATGTTGCCAATCTTGCCGAGCGTGTTTGCTCGCGTCGCGCGCATTGCGTTTCGGGCCACCGCGTGTTGGGCCAGTTTCGTAATCGTGTTCAAGGCTCGCATTTATCCAGTCCAGCTTCAGGTCTACAGGTGACCCAGACTCAATGACCCGTACAGTTATTCCGGGGGCCGGCGCTCCCGGCGCCCAAAACAGCATCAGAGATTATAGCCTGGGCGATGCGCCCGATGACGCAGCCTCCAGTGAGGGGCTCGACGACGAACTCGCAGGCGAGGGCGTCGGCGGCGCCCCGCGTGCGCGCGGCGACGAAGCCCCGCGCTCGGTTCAGGTGCCAGATGAGCTCGCTGGCGAGCGCCTCGACAAGGTGCTCGCCAAGGTATTTCCGGAATTTTCACGCAGCCGTCTGCAGGGCTGGATCGAAGAGCAGCGCGTGCGCGTGGACGGCAAGCCGGCCAAGGTGCGCCAGCCGGTGCCGCTCGGCGCGACCATCGAACTCGTGCCGGACCTCCTGCCCGAGCAGCTCGCGTTCACGCCCGAGCCGGTGCCGCTCGACATCGTCTACGAGGACGACGCCATCGTCGTCATCAACAAGCCCGCCGGGCTCGTCGTGCATCCGGCCGCGGGCAACTGGAGCGGCACGCTCCTCAACGGTCTCCTGCATCGTTATGGCGAAGCCGCGGCGGGTCTGCCGCGCGCGGGAATCGTGCATCGGCTCGACAAGGAAACGTCCGGGTTGATGGTCGTCGCGCGCACGCTAGAGTCGCAGACGGACCTCGTGCGCCAGCTGCAGGCGCGCACGGTCAAGCGCCGCTATCTCGCGCTCGTGTGGGGCAACATGGCCGACGAAGGCACCATCGATGCACCCATCGGCCGCGACCCGCGCGAGCGCACGCGCATGGCGGTGGTGAAGGGCGCGTCGGGCAAGCCCGCGCGCACGCACTTCCGGCGCATCGACAAGACGCTCTGGCACAACCAGCCCGTGAGCGCCATTCATTGCGACCTGGAAACGGGGCGCACACATCAGATTCGTGTTCACTGCGCGCACATCGGTCATCCGCTGCTGGGCGATCCGGTGTACGGCCACGCGCGCGGCAAGCGCTCGGTCGCGGCGCTGCCCGATGGCTTCGCGCGCCAGGCGCTGCACGCGTGGCGTCTCGGCCTCGTTCATCCGGTCACGGGCCGCTCGATGCAATGGCGCGCCGAAGTGCCCGACGACCTGGACGCGCTGATCGAGGCGCTCGGCTTCGGCGGCGAGGAAGACGAGGACGAAGCCGGCTTCGATGAGGACATGTTCGACAGCGCGTACACCGACGAAGGCTACGTGATCGGCAGCGACGAAGAAGATGACGAAGACGACGAAGACGACGAGCAAACCGAGGATAAGCACGCATGACGACCTGCCCGGAACTGACATCCGACGCTTTGCTGCATCCCGACTGGCAGGTTTCGCCGCGCGTACGCGCCCTGGTGACGACGCGCGACGGCGGCGTGAGCGAGCCGCCATTCGGGCGTTGGCAGGCGGCGCAGGGCGGTGAAGGCATGGATCTCCCCGGCGGCCTGAATCTCGGCCGCGGCTCCGGCGACGATCTTGCGCACGTCGAGGCGAACCGCGAGCGGCTCTTCGCGCATGCGGGCGTGCCGGCCGCGTGGCTCAAGCAGATCCACGGTCCGATCGTGGTCGACGCCGCGCAGGCGCTTGCGGCCGCGCGCGCGGGCGCCCCGCTCGAAGCCGATGCGAGCGTGAGCGCCGAGCCCGGCATCGCCTGCACGGTGATGGTGGCCGACTGCATGCCCGTCCTGCTGTGCGATGGCGAGGGCCGCGCCGTGGGCGCCGCGCACGCGGGCTGGCGCGGGCTGGCCGCGGGCGTCATCGAGCGCACGGCCGAGCGCGTCGCGGCGCTCGCGGGCTGTGCGACGGCCGACCTGCATGCGTACCTCGGCCCCGCGATCGGGCCCACGGCCTTCGAGGTCGGCACCGACGTGCGCGACGCGTTCATGACCCATGCGGAGCAGGTCGACGCGGCGCGACGCGATGCCCATCGCGCCGCCACCGCGGCGGCCTTCGTGGCGCGCCCCGAGGCGAGCGGCAAATACCTCGCCGATCTTCCCGCGCTGGCGCGGCTGCGGCTCGATACGCTCGGCGTGCGCCACGTGAGCGGCGGCGACCTGTGCACGGTTACGCTGCGCGAGCGCTTCTATTCGTACCGCCGCGATCGCGTCACCGGCCGCATGGCCGCGCTGATCTGGCTCAATCCCTGACCTCGCTGCGCCGCGCCGCCGTCGTGAAACGGCGAGGCGGCGCGTGGCGAGTCAGACGATTTTTGTTGCGCTGCAGCTATTCCCGCAACGCACTGTACTCCTCTCACGGTGCATTAGCTCCCCGATTACCGCATTGCACTGCAAACGCTTGCCGCCACGGCGGATTTTCGTGCGCCAGACCGCACAGCAATGTGTCGCGGCAGTTAAACAATTGATTACATCGGGAAAACGATAATTAAAAAAATATCGCAGCGCGGCAAAATCGGGCACAAGCATTGACACGCTTTGCAATGGGGAGCAAGAATGTCCTTCACCCACGGGACAGGTCGTGACGAGCGCCGCAACGGCGCCCGTATGCGTACCACCTGCCTCTCAACCAGTCCTTCGGGACACATCGGTCAAAAGCAGGCATGACGGCATCTCAACGTTCCAAGACTGCCCCGGGCACGGGCGCCTCAACTGATGGTGCGACGCGCGGCAATCCGCCTTTTGCTCCCGACGCAGCCGGCATGCAGCAGTATCTCGACGCGTGGACGAACGCCTGGAAGAGCGCCCTGAATGCTGCGCAGCAAACCGGCGGCGCGGCGCAGCAAGCGCCCCTCGCGGGACTCGCGGCCAACTGGTGGCCGCCGGCGGGCAACGGCGCGCCGGTCAATCCTTTCGCTGCGGGTAATCCCTTTGCTGCAGGCAACCCTTTCGCTGCGTCCAATCCTTTCGCTGCGGGCAATCCATTTGCAGCCGGCAATCCCTTCGCCGCGGGCAATCCGTTCGCTGCCGGCAGTCCTTTCGGCGCAGCCAATCCGTTCGGTGGCGCGAACCCGTTCGAAGGTTTCAAGCTTCCCACGGCATCGATCGAACCCACGCGCCTTCAGCATCTGCAGGCGGAATATTCGCGCGACGCGCTCGACTTGCTGCGTCAGGCCACCGACACCACGCCCAAGGCGCCCGAACTCAAGGACCGGCGCTTCAGTTCCGACGCCTGGAAGGCCACGCCCGCGTATGCATTCACGGCGGCGTGGTATCTGCTCAACGCGCGCTACCTGCACGAACTCGTCGACGCGCTAGATACCGATGCGAAGACGCGCGAGCGCATTCGCTTCGCCGTTCAGCAGTGGACCGCGGCAGCTTCGCCCAGCAACTTCCTCGCGCTCAATCCCGACGCGCAGAGCGCCTTGCTCGAAACCCATGGCGAGAGCCTGCGCCAGGGTGTGATGAACCTGATCGGCGACATGTCGCGCGGCAAGATTTCGCAAACCGACGAGTCGCGCTTTGTGGTGGGCCGCAACCTCGCGACCACCGAAGGTTCGGTCGTATTCGAAAACGCGCTATTCCAGCTGATCCAGTACAAGCCGCGCACGGCCACCGTGCGCGAGCGGCCGCTTCTGATCGTGCCGCCGTGCATCAACAAGTACTACATCCTCGACCTGCAGCCCGAGAACTCGCTCGTCGCGTATGCGCTGGAGCAGGGGCAGCAGGTGTTCCTCGTCTCGTGGCACAACGGCGACGCGTCGATCGCGGACCGGTCCTGGGACGACTACATCGAAGAGGGCGTGCTCACGGCGATCGAGACGACGCGCAGCATCAGCGAGCGCGAGCAGATCAACACGCTCGGTTTTTGCGTGGGCGGCACGCTCCTCGCCACGGCGCTGGCCGTCGCGGCGGCGCGCGGCGAACATCCCGCTGCATCGATGACGCTGCTCACCGCGATGCTCGACTTCGGCGACACGGGCGTGCTCGATGTGTTCGTCGACGAAGCCCACGTGCAGATGCGTGAGCAGACCATCGGCGGCAAGAACGGCGGCACGCCGGGGCTCATGCGCGGCGTCGAGTTCGCGAACACGTTCTCGTTCCTGCGGCCCAACGATCTGGTCTGGAACTACGTCGTCGACAATTATCTGAAGGGCCGTACGCCCGCGCCGTTCGACCTGCTGTTCTGGAACAGCGACTCGACGAGCCTGCCGGGGCCGATGTACGCGTGGTACCTGCGCAATACGTACCTTGAAAACAAGCTGCGTGAGCCGGGCGCGCTCACGGTGTGCGGCGAGGAAGTGGATCTGTCGCGCATCGACGTGCCGACCTTCATCTACGGTTCGCGCGAGGATCACATCGTGCCCTGGCGCACGGCGTATGCGTCGGTGCCGTTGCTGTCCGGGCCGCTGAAATTCGTGCTTGGCGCGTCGGGCCATATCGCCGGCGTGATCAACCCGGCGTCGAAGAACAAGCGCAGCTTCTGGAGCGTCGAGGCCGACGCGAAGCATCTGCCGGAAGAAGCCGACGACTGGTTCGCGGTTGCCGAGGAAAAACCCGGCAGCTGGTGGCCGACCTGGGCCGAATGGCTCGATCAGTACGGCGGCAAGAAGGTGAAGCCGCGTGCGCAAGCCGGCTCGGCGGAATTCCCCGAGATCGAGCCGGCGCCGGGGCGCTATGTGCAGCAGCGCGATTGAGGCAATTGAAACGCTTGCTGCGGAATTCGGATTAACAACTTGACGGGCGGGGCGCATGGCGCGCCACCAAGTCGCCCGGAGGATCTGGAAATGACTGACATTGTGATCGTTTCGGCCGCACGTACGGCAGTAGGCAAATTCGGCGGTTCGCTCGCGAAGGTGGCGGCGCCCGACCTGGGCGCGATCGTCA
>NZ_JBMIQH010000024.1:0-118219 GCF_056155635.1 Paraburkholderia sp. BR10141
CACGCCGATGATAGTGCGGATTGCCCGTGTGAAAGTAGGTAATCGTCAGGCTCCTCTACAAGCGAGACCCCGGCCCTAAAAAGCCGGGGTTTTTGCTTTTCCGCTCTCCCTATAAGTGAGAGCGTTGTGGGTTCTGCTCCGAACAAAGTGCTTGACACTTATCGGATGTTCCCCCATAATCATCAGTTCTCTGCGGAGGGGTGCCCGAGTGGCTAAAGGGGGCAGACTGTAAATCTGTTGGCTTACGCCTACGTTGGTTCGAATCCAACCTCCTCCACCAGAATTCAGCTGTAGCAGTTAGTGTTGGGTCGGCAGTAGCCGGCGAACCTCGCGGGTGTAGCTCAATGGTAGAGCAGAAGCCTTCCAAGCTTACGACGAGGGTTCGATTCCCTTCACCCGCTCCAGCGAAGCTTTAAAGCGGTTCAGAGCAGTTTTCGCCCATGTGGCTCAGTGGTAGAGCACTCCCTTGGTAAGGGAGAGGTCGGCAGTTCGATCCTGCCCATGGGCACCAGCCGGTATCTAGCGGGCCTCAGAAGCCTCGCATCGAGCAGGCAGCAGCAAGCCAGTGATTGTTTGCGCGCCCCGCGCAACGTACGGAAAAATCCTCTTAGGAGTCGAAAATGGCCAAGGGTAAGTTTGAGCGGACCAAGCCGCACGTGAACGTGGGCACGATCGGTCACGTTGACCACGGCAAGACCACGCTGACGGCAGCGATCACGACGGTTCTGACCGCCAAGTTCGGCGGCGAAGCGAAGGCGTACGACCAGATCGACGCAGCGCCGGAAGAAAAGGCGCGTGGTATTACCATCAACACCGCGCACGTCGAGTACGAAACGGCTAACCGCCACTACGCACACGTCGACTGCCCGGGCCACGCTGACTACGTGAAGAACATGATCACGGGCGCGGCACAGATGGACGGCGCGATCCTGGTGTGCTCGGCCGCTGACGGCCCGATGCCGCAAACGCGTGAGCACATCCTGCTCGCCCGTCAGGTTGGCGTGCCTTACATCATCGTGTTCCTGAACAAGTGCGACATGGTCGACGACGCCGAGCTGCTCGAGCTGGTCGAAATGGAAGTGCGCGAGCTCCTGTCGAAGTACGACTTCCCGGGCGACGACACGCCGATCATCAAGGGTTCGGCCAAGCTGGCGCTGGAAGGCGACAAGGGCGAACTGGGTGAAGTGGCGATCATGAACCTGGCCGACGCACTGGACACGTACATCCCGACGCCGGAGCGTGCCGTTGACGGCGCGTTCCTGATGCCGGTGGAAGACGTGTTCTCGATCTCGGGTCGCGGCACGGTGGTGACGGGTCGCGTCGAGCGCGGCATCGTCAAGGTCGGCGAGGAAATCGAAATCGTCGGTATCAAGCCGACGGTGAAGACGACCTGCACGGGCGTGGAAATGTTCCGCAAGCTGCTCGACCAGGGTCAGGCAGGCGACAACGTGGGTATCCTGCTGCGCGGCACGAAGCGTGAAGACGTGGAGCGTGGCCAGGTGCTGGCCAAGCCGGGCTCGATCACGCCGCACACGCACTTCACGGCTGAAGTGTACGTGCTGAGCAAGGACGAAGGCGGCCGTCACACGCCGTTCTTCAACAACTACCGTCCGCAGTTCTACTTCCGTACGACGGACGTGACGGGCTCGATCGAGCTGCCGAAGGACAAGGAAATGGTCATGCCGGGCGACAACGTGTCGATCACGGTGAAGCTGATCGCTCCGATCGCGATGGAAGAAGGTCTGCGCTTCGCAATCCGCGAAGGTGGCCGTACCGTCGGCGCCGGCGTGGTTGCAAAGATCATCGAGTAAGTTTTTGCCAGTCTCGTTGATCGACTAAGTGGTTTCGGGGTTGGCGATGCCGTCAACCCCAAAATGGTTTAGGGGTATAGCTCAACTGGCAGAGCGTCGGTCTCCAAAACCGAAGGTTGGGGGTTCGATTCCCTCTGCCCCTGCCAACTTCTCGCGCCTCGGCGCGTTGTTCTTTAAGGTGTTATGGCGAATCCTTCCGTCGAAACTGTTAATACTTCCAGCGACAAGCTGATGCTTGCGGCGGGCGTATTGTTGGTTGTGGCCGGGTTCGTAGGGTTCTACTGGCTCGGTAGCCAGGAGTGGTATGTCCGCGGTGCAGCGCTCGCAGTGGGCGTGATCGCGGGGGTGGTAGTCGGTCTTCTCTCGGCGCCCGGCAAGAGCTTCATCGCGTTTGCCAAAGACTCGTACAAGGAAGTTCGCAAGGTCGTCTGGCCGACTCGCAAAGAGGCCACGCAAACGACCCTGGTGGTCTTCGGTTTTGTGCTGGCCATGGCCATCATTCTGTGGGTTTGCGACAAATCCATCGAGTGGGTGATTTTCTCGGCGATTCTGGGTTGGAAATGATATGAGCGATACACCGGCATCCCCGAGCGGAAAACGTTGGTATGTTGTGCACGCCTACTCCGGCATGGAGAAGAGCGTGCAACGTGCGCTTCAAGAGCGTATCGAACGTGCTGGCATGCAGGACAAGTTTGGCCAGATCCTCGTTCCGACTGAAGAAGTTGTCGAGGTGAAGGGCGGTCACAAATCGGTGACCGAACGTCGTTTCTTCCCGGGCTACGTCCTGGTTGAGATGGAAATGACGGACGAAACGTGGCACCTCGTGAAGAACACGGCAAAGGTGACCGGTTTCGTCGGCGGGGCGCGTAATCGCCCGAGCCCGATTTCGCCGCGCGAAGTCGAAAAGATCATGTCGCAGATGCAGGAAGGCGTTGAGAAGCCGCGCCCCAAGACCCTGTTCGAAGTCGGCGAGATGGTCCGCGTGAAGGAAGGTCCGTTCACGGACTTCAACGGCAGCGTCGAAGAAGTCAACTACGAAAAGTCGCGCGTCCGGGTCTCCGTCACCATTTTCGGTCGCGCCACACCGGTCGAACTCGAATTCGGCCAGGTCGAAAAGCTGTAAATCGAATACTACGGATCGCGCCTCGAGTGCGATCCGTTTTTCCGCGCTTACGGTCCGCGTTATGGCCGTAGAGGAGCGCCAGTAGTCCAGTCGGCTGTAGATGTCGCCAAAGCAGTTGGCACAGCGAAGATTGTGGTGAACGCGCGCTACCACTCACCAGAACGCTCACGCGTTCCAAAGAGGTTTTCAACATGGCAAAGAAAATCATCGGCTTTATCAAGCTGCAGATTCCTGCAGGTAAAGCCAATCCGTCGCCGCCGGTCGGCCCGGCACTGGGTCAGCGCGGCCTGAACATCATGGAGTTCTGCAAGGCGTTCAACGCGCAGACTCAAGCCATGGAACCGGGTCTGCCGGTTCCGGTCGTGATCACGGCATTCGCGGACAAGAGCTTCACGTTCATCCTGAAGACGCCGCCGGCTACGGTTCTGATCAAGAAGGCAGCGAAGGTCGACAAGGGTTCGGCCAAGCCGCACACCGACAAGGTCGCTACGATCACCCGCGCGCAAGCCGAGGAAATCGCCAAGACCAAGATGCCGGACCTCACGGCAGCCGATATGGACGCAGCGGTCCGCACGATCGCTGGCAGCGCCCGCTCGATGGGCATTATCGTGGAGGGCGTGTAAATGGCTAAGGTTTCGAAGCGTCAAAAGGCACTGGCTGCCAAGATCGACCGCCAAAAACAGTACCCGATCGGCGATGCTCTGTCGCTCGTGAAGGAATGCGCCACGGCGAAGTTCGACGAGTCGATCGACGTTGCAGTGCAGCTCGGCATCGATGCGAAGAAGTCGGACCAGGTCGTTCGCGGCTCGGTCGTTCTGCCCGCTGGTACCGGCAAGTCGGTCCGCGTCGCAGTGTTCGCGCAAGGTGAAAAGGCTGAACAAGCCAAGGCAGCAGGCGCAGAGATCGTCGGTATGGAAGACCTCGCCGAGCAGATCAAGGGCGGCAACCTGAACTTCGACATCGTGATCGCTTCGCCGGACACGATGCGCGTCGTCGGTACGCTCGGTCAGATCCTCGGCCCGCGCGGCCTCATGCCGAACCCGAAGGTCGGCACCGTGACGCCGGACGTGGCGACCGCGGTCAAGAACGCGAAGGCTGGTCAGGTGCAATTCCGTGTCGACAAGGCCGGTATCATCCATGCCACGATCGGCCGTGCATCGTTCGAGCCGACCGCGCTGCGCACCAACCTGGACGCGCTCCTCGACGCGCTGACCAAGGCGAAGCCGGCAACGAGCAAGGGCGTGTACCTGCGCAAGATCGCTGTCTCGAGCACGATGGGTGTTGGCGTTCGCGTCGACCAGACGTCGCTCGCAGCGTAATGGTTTTGCCGCGCTGAGGCTCAAAAGGGCGGCAGCGCGGATTTAAAGGGCTTTGGGCGGTTGCGCAGCGGCAGTAAGCGCGGTGCAACCGGTTGTCAAAGACCGTTGGCGGAAGTGCAGCAGTTGGGTGCTTCCTTAATGCAAAGCCAACGCAGATGGCGAACCCGAAAAGGTTTTGAAGTGCTGATGTGAGCGGATGCAGGCGGTAACGCCTGACGATGCAAACTGATTTACTCCGGACTGGTCGGTCGCCGTTGTTGAACGCGGCACATGATGCGAAAGCGAAGTGTGTCGAATCTGGAGGTTAACCGTGCCACTGAACAAAGAAGGTAAGCAGGCCGTCGTGGCTGAAGTCTCCGCGCAAGTCGCGAAGGCTCAGACCATGGTGCTGGCCGAGTATCGTGGAATCGCGGTTGGCGATCTGACCAAGCTGCGCGCGAAAGCGCGTGAGCAGCAGGTGTACCTCCGCGTGTTGAAGAACACGCTGGCGCGTCGCGCTGTCGAAGGTACCCCGTTTGCTCCGCTGGCAGAGCAGATGACTGGCCCCCTGATCTACGGCATCTCGGAAGATGCAATTGCTGCTGCGAAGGTCGTCAATGACTTCGCGAAGGGCAATGACAAGTTGGTCATCAAGGCTGGTTCCTACGAAGGCAAGGTGATGGACGTGGCAGGCGTGCAAGCGCTGGCCAACATCCCGAGCCGCGAAGAACTGCTCTCGAAGCTGCTGTTCGTTATGCAAGCTCCTGTTTCCGGCTTCGCGCGTGCTCTGGCCGCGCTGGCGGAGAAGAAGCAAGCAGAAGCTGCCTGATTTCAGGCAGACGAACGAGCAAGAGCAAGCGAGAAAGATCGCTAGCTGTTTCCGAATTCAAATCTGGAGTAATTTCAAATGGCAATCGCAAAAGAAGACATCCTCGAAGCCGTTGGCTCGATGTCGGTTCTTGAACTGAACGAACTGGTCAAGGCGTTCGAAGAGAAGTTTGGCGTGTCGGCAGCTGCTGTGGCAGTCGCTGGCCCGGCAGGCGGCGGCGCTGCTGCTGCTGCTGAAGAGCAGACCGAATTCACGGTCAACCTGCTCGAAGCCGGCGCAAACAAGGTTTCGGTCATTAAGGCCGTTCGTGAACTGACGGGTCTCGGCCTGAAGGAAGCGAAGGACCTGGTCGACGGTGCACCGAAGCCCGTGAAGGAAGCGGTGCCCAAGGCTGCTGCTGAAGAAGCGAAGAAGAAGCTGGAAGAAGCCGGCGCGAAGGCTGAAATCAAGTAAGTTTCAGCGCGCTGTGCGAAGGCTGGCGGTTTTTACACCGCCGGCCTTTTTGTGCTTTGTGGGTTCTGCGTTTTTGTGTTCGATTTTTTAGAAGTCGGAGGCGGGATGCGGGACCCAGAAGCCAAAGAAAAACGTCTTTCGCCGGGTGAGTGCCTCAAGGGCACGATCCTTGCGCACGATGCTTCTCTTTGTCTTCTGAAGCGACTGCAGAAGGCAAGTTTGGTCGGGCAGCGGGCACGTTATGACAAGCCGAAATCCGTTGCCGTCAGCCAGCGGTTGGTAGAGGCCAACCACCAAGCTTCCAGGGCTCGCGAAGCCATCGGGTCTCAGTCGGTGAACACTCGGGTCGTCCTACCCGCCGTGATTCGGAGATCGTATGCACTATTCCTTCACCGAGAAGAAGCGTATTCGCAAGAGTTTCGCGAAACGCCCCATCGTTCACCAGGTTCCTTTCCTGCTGGCTACCCAGCTTGAATCATTCAGCACATTCCTGCAAGCAGAAACGGCGACCGCACAACGCAAACCGGAAGGTCTGCAGGCAGCGTTTTCGTCCGTTTTTCCTATTGTTTCCCATAACGGCTTTGCTCGTCTAGAGTTCGTCAGCTACATGCTGTCGTCGCCGGCATTCAACATCAAGGAATGCCAGCAACGCGGCTTGACGTACTGCTCGGCGCTGCGCGCCAAGGTCCGTCTCGTCCTGCTTGACAAGGAATCGCCGAGCAAGCCGGTCGTGAAGGAAGTGAAGGAGCAGGAAGTGTACATGGGCGAAATTCCGCTCATGACGCCGACTGGTTCGTTCGTCATCAACGGCACCGAGCGTGTCATCGTCTCGCAGCTGCATCGCTCGCCTGGCGTGTTCTTCGAACACGACAAGGGCAAGACGCACAGCTCGGGCAAGCTGCTCTTCTCGGCCCGTATCATTCCCTACCGCGGTTCGTGGCTCGACTTCGAGTTCGACCCGAAGGACGTGCTGTACTTCCGCGTCGACCGTCGCCGCAAGATGCCGGTCACGATCCTGCTGAAGGCCATCGGCCTCACGCCGGAACAGATCCTCGCGAACTTCTTCGTGTTCGACAACTTCACGCTGATGCCGGAAGGCGCGCAGATGGAGTTCGTGCCGGAGCGTCTGCGCGGTGAAGTCGCGCGCTTCGACATCAGCGATCGCGAAGGCAAGGTCATTGTCCAGAAGGACAAGCGGATCAACGCGAAGCACATTCGCGATCTCGAAAGCGCGAAGACGACGTACATTTCGGTCCCCGAAGATTATCTGCTCGGCCGCGTTCTCGCGAAGAACGTCGTCGACGGCGACACGGGCGAAGTGATCGCGAACGCGAACGACGAGATCACCGAAAGCGTGCTCGAGAAGCTGCGCGAAGCGAAGATCAAGGACATCCAGTCGCTCTACACGAACGATCTGGACCAGGGTCCGTACATCTCGTCGACGCTGCGTATCGACGAAACCGCCGACAAGATGGCCGCGCGCATCGCGATCTACCGCATGATGCGTCCGGGCGAGCCGCCGACCGAAGAAGCGGTCGAGGCGCTGTTCAATCGCCTGTTCTACAGCGAAGAAGCGTACGACCTCTCGAAGGTGGGTCGTATGAAGTTCAACCGCCGCGTCGGCCGTGACGAAATCGTCGGCCCGATGACGCTGCAGGACGACGACATCCTCGCGACCATCAAGATCCTCGTCGAGCTGCGCAACGGCAAGGGCGAAGTGGACGACATCGACCACCTCGGCAACCGTCGCGTGCGTTGCGTGGGCGAACTCGCGGAAAACCAGTTCCGCGCGGGTCTCGTGCGCGTCGAACGTGCAGTGAAGGAACGCCTCGGCCAGGCCGAAAGCGAAAACCTGATGCCGCACGACCTGATCAACTCGAAGCCGATTTCGTCGGCGATTCGCGAGTTCTTCGGTTCGTCGCAGCTGTCGCAGTTCATGGACCAGACCAACCCCCTCTCGGAAATCACGCACAAGCGTCGTGTTTCCGCACTGGGCCCGGGCGGTCTGACGCGTGAGCGCGCAGGCTTCGAAGTCCGCGACGTGCACCCGACCCACTACGGCCGCGTGTGTCCGATCGAGACGCCGGAAGGTCCGAACATTGGTCTGATCAACTCGCTCGCACTGTACGCGCACCTGAACGAATACGGCTTCCTCGAAACGCCGTATCGCAAGGTTGCAGACGGCAAGGTGACCGACCAGATCGACTACCTGTCGGCGATCGAAGAAGGCCGTTACGTGATCGCTCAGGCGAACGCGGCAGTGGCGGAAGACGGCACGCTGACCGACGAACTGGTTTCGTCGCGCGAAGCGGGCGAAACGCTGATGGTCACGCCGGACCGCATCCAGTACATGGACGTGGCGCCGTCGCAGATCGTCTCGGTTGCAGCCTCGCTGATCCCGTTCCTCGAGCACGACGACGCGAACCGTGCACTGATGGGCTCGAACATGCAGCGTCAGGCCGTGCCTTGCCTGCGTCCGGAAAAGCCGGTCGTCGGTACGGGTATCGAGCGCACGGTTGCGGTCGACTCGGGTACGACGGTTCAGGCGCTGCGTGGCGGCGTGGTCGACTACGTCGACGCAGGCCGTATCGTGATTCGTGTGAACGACGACGAAGCGGTTGCTGGTGAAGTGGGTGTGGACATCTACAACCTCATCAAGTACACGCGTTCGAACCAGAACACGAACATCAACCAGCGTCCGATCGTGAAGATGGGCGACAAGGTTGCGCGCGGCGACGTGCTGGCTGACGGCGCATCGACCGATCTGGGCGAGCTCGCGCTCGGCCAGAACATGCTGATCGCGTTCATGCCGTGGAACGGCTACAACTTCGAAGACTCGATCCTGATCTCGGAGAAGGTGGTTGCGGACGACCGTTACACGTCGATCCACATCGAAGAACTGAATGTCGTTGCACGCGACACGAAGCTCGGGCCGGAAGAAATCACGCGCGACATTTCGAACCTCGCGGAAGTGCAGCTTGGCCGTCTCGACGAGTCGGGCATCGTGTACATCGGCGCGGAAGTCGAAGCGGGCGACGTGCTCGTGGGCAAGGTCACGCCGAAGGGCGAAACCCAGCTCACGCCGGAAGAAAAGCTGCTGCGCGCGATCTTCGGCGAGAAGGCTTCTGACGTGAAGGATACGTCGCTGCGCGTGCCCTCGGGCATGAGCGGTACGGTCATCGACGTGCAGGTGTTCACGCGTGAAGGCATCCAGCGCGACAAGCGTGCACAACAGATCATCGACGATGAACTGAAGCGCTATCGCCTCGACCTGAACGACCAGCTGCGCATCGTGGAAGGCGACGCGTTCCAGCGTCTCGCACGCATGCTCGAAGGCAAGGTCGCGAACGGCGGTCCGAAGAAGCTCGCGAAGGGCACGAAGATCGAGCGCGCGTACCTCGAAGATCTGGATCACTACCACTGGTTCGACATCCGCCTCGCGGACGAAGAAGCAGCGGCGCAGCTCGAAGCGATCAAGAACTCGATCGAAGAGAAGCGTCACCAGTTCGATCTGGCCTTCGAAGAGAAGCGCAAGAAGCTCACGCAAGGCGACGAACTGCCGCCGGGCGTGCTGAAGATGGTCAAGGTGTACCTCGCGGTGAAGCGCCGTCTGCAGCCTGGCGACAAGATGGCAGGCCGTCACGGTAACAAGGGTGTGGTGTCGAAGATCGTTCCGATCGAAGACATGCCGTACATGGCCGATGGCCGTCCGGCAGACGTCGTGCTGAACCCGCTCGGCGTGCCGTCACGGATGAACGTGGGTCAGGTTCTCGAAGTGCACCTGGGCTGGGCCGCGAAGGGTCTGGGCTGGCGTATCGGCGAGATGCTTGCGCGTCAGACGAAGGTTGCAGAGCTGCGTGAATTCCTCACGAAGATCTACAACGAATCGGGCCACAAGGAAGACCTCGACAGCTTCAGCGACGACGAGATCCTCGAACTCGCGAAGAACCTGCGCGAAGGCGTGCCGTTCGCAACGCCGGTGTTCGACGGTGCGACCGAAGAGGAAATGGGCAAGATGCTCGATCTGGCATTCCCGGACGACGTCGCCCAGAACCTCGGCATGACGCCGTCGAAGAACCAGGTGCGTCTGTACGACGGCCGCACGGGCGAGATGTTCGAACGTACGGTCACCGTGGGCTACATGCACTACCTGAAGCTGCATCACCTTGTCGACGACAAGATGCACGCGCGTTCGACGGGTCCGTACTCGCTCGTTACGCAGCAGCCGCTGGGTGGTAAGGCGCAATTCGGTGGTCAGCGCTTCGGTGAAATGGAAGTGTGGGCGCTCGAAGCGTATGGCGCTTCGTATGTGCTGCAGGAAATGTTGACGGTGAAGTCCGATGACGTGACGGGCCGGACGAAGGTGTACGAAAACCTCGTCAAGGGCGACCACGTGATCGACGCGGGCATGCCGGAATCCTTCAATGTGCTGGTGAAGGAAATCCGCTCGCTCGGCATCGACATCGACCTCGACCGCAACTAATCGGACTACGGAGAGAAGGCAATGAAAGCTCTGCTCGATCTATTCAAGCAAGTCCAACAAGAAGAAGTTTTTGACGCGATCAAGATCGGTCTGGCCTCGCCGGACAAGATCCGCTCGTGGTCGTTCGGCGAAGTGAAGAAGCCGGAGACGATCAACTACCGTACCTTCAAGCCGGAACGGGATGGTCTGTTCTGCGCGAAGATCTTCGGGCCGATCAAGGACTACGAGTGCCTGTGCGGCAAGTACAAGCGCCTGAAGCACCGTGGCGTGATCTGCGAGAAGTGCGGCGTTGAAGTCACGCTGGCGAAGGTGCGTCGCGAACGCATGGGCCACATCGAGCTGGCCTCGCCGGTCGCGCACATCTGGTTCCTGAAGTCGCTGCCGTCGCGTCTGGGCATGGTGCTCGACATGACGCTGCGCGACATCGAGCGCGTGCTGTACTTCGAGGCATACGTGGTGATCGAACCGGGCATGACGCCGCTGAAGGCGCGTCAGATCATGACCGAAGAGGATTACTACAACAAGGTCGAGGAGTACGGCGACGAATTCCGTGCCGAAATGGGCGCGGAAGGCGTGCGTGAACTCCTGCGCGCGATCAACATCGACGAGCAGGTCGAAACGCTGCGCACCGAGCTGAAGAACACCGGCTCGGAAGCGAAGATCAAGAAGTACGCGAAGCGCCTGAAGGTGCTCGAGGCCTTCCAGCGTTCGGGCATCAAGCCCGAATGGATGGTGCTCGAAGTGCTGCCGGTGCTGCCGCCCGAACTGCGTCCGCTGGTGCCGCTGGACGGTGGCCGTTTCGCGACTTCGGACCTGAACGATCTGTATCGCCGCGTCATCAACCGTAACAACCGTCTGAAGCGTCTGCTCGAGCTCAAGGCGCCGGAGATCATCGTCCGCAACGAAAAGCGGATGCTCCAGGAAGCGGTTGACTCGCTGCTCGACAACGGTCGTCGCGGCAAGGCGATGACGGGCGCGAACAAGCGTCCGCTGAAGTCGCTCGCCGACATGATCAAGGGTAAGGGCGGCCGCTTCCGTCAGAACCTGCTGGGCAAGCGCGTGGACTACTCGGGCCGTTCGGTCATCGTGGTGGGTCCGACGCTCAAGCTGCACCAGTGCGGTCTGCCGAAGCTGATGGCGCTCGAACTCTTCAAGCCGTTCATCTTCAACAAGCTGGAAACGATGGGCGTTGCCACGACCATCAAGGCTGCGAAGAAGGAAGTCGAGAACCAGACGCCGGTGGTGTGGGACATCCTCGAAGAGGTGATCCGCGAGCACCCGGTGATGCTCAACCGTGCGCCGACGCTGCACCGTCTTGGCATTCAGGCTTTCGAGCCGGTGCTGATCGAAGGTAAGGCAATCCAGCTGCACCCGCTCGTTTGCGCGGCGTTCAACGCCGACTTCGACGGTGACCAGATGGCTGTTCACGTTCCGCTGTCGCTCGAAGCGCAGATGGAAGCGCGTACGCTCATGCTCGCGTCGAACAACGTCCTGTTCCCGGCCAACGGCGATCCGTCGATCGTGCCGTCGCAGGATATCGTGCTGGGCCTGTACTACGCCACGCGTGAAGCGATCAACGGCAAGGGCGAAGGCATGACGTTCACGGGCGTGTCGGAAGTGCTCCGCGCGTACGAGAACAAGGAAGTCGAGCTGGCCTCGCGCGTGAACGTGCGTATTACCGAAATGGTCCACAACGAGGACAAGTCGGAAGGCGCACCGGCATTCGTGCCGAAGATCTCGCTGTACGCAACGACCGTTGGCCGCTCGATCCTGTCGGAAATTCTGCCGCCGGGTCTGCCGTTCTCGGTGCTGAACAAGCCGCTGAAGAAGAAGGAAATTTCGCGTCTGATCAACACCGCGTTCCGCAAGTGCGGTCTGCGCGAAACGGTGATCTTCGCTGACCAGCTGATGCAGTCGGGCTTCCGCCTGGCAACGCGCGCCGGTATTTCGATCTGCGTGGACGACATGCTCGTGCCGCCGCAGAAGGA
Organism: Paraburkholderia sp. BR10141; assembly: GCF_056155635.1. Classification (NCBI taxonomy): domain Bacteria; kingdom Pseudomonadati; phylum Pseudomonadota; class Betaproteobacteria; order Burkholderiales; family Burkholderiaceae; genus Paraburkholderia; species Paraburkholderia sp. BR10141. The sequence goes on from NZ_JBMIQH010000024.1 coordinate 11,986, forward strand.
AACCATCGTCGGCGAAGCCGCGAAGAAGGTGAAGGAGTACGACCGTCAGTACATGTCGGGTCTCGTCACCGCGCAGGAACGCTACAACAACGTGGTCGACATCTGGTCGAACACGTCGGAAGCGGTCGGCAAGGCGATGATGGAGCAGCTCGCGACGGAACCGGTCATCGACCGCGACGGCAAGGAAACGCGTCAGGAATCGTTCAACTCGATCTACATGATGGCCGACTCGGGCGCGCGGGGTTCCGCAACCCAGATTCGCCAGCTCGCGGGTATGCGCGGCCTGATGGCGAAGCCGGACGGCTCGATTATCGAAACGCCGATTACCGCGAACTTCCGCGAAGGTCTGAACGTGTTGCAGTACTTCATCTCGACCCACGGTGCACGTAAGGGTCTGGCTGATACGGCACTGAAGACCGCGAACTCGGGTTACCTGACGCGTCGTCTCGTCGACGTGACCCAGGATCTCGTGGTCGTCGAGGACGATTGCGGCACGTCGAACGGCGTGGCGATGAAGGCCCTCGTGGAAGGCGGTGAAGTCGTCGAAGCGCTGCGCGACCGTATTCTCGGCCGTGTTGCGGTGGCGGACGTCGTCAATCCGGAAACGCAGGAAACGATCTACGCTTCGGGCGACCTGCTCGACGAAGACGCGGTCGAAACGATCGAAAGCCTCGGCATCGACGAAGTGCGCGTGCGCACGCCGCTCACCTGCGAAACGCGTTATGGCCTGTGCGCAGCCTGCTATGGCCGCGACCTCGGCCGCGGCTCGCGCGTGAACGTCGGCGAAGCCGTCGGCGTGATCGCGGCACAGTCGATCGGCGAACCGGGCACGCAGCTCACGATGCGTACGTTCCACATCGGTGGTGCGGCGTCGCGTGCGGCAGTGGCCTCGTCGGTGGAAGCCAAGTCGAACGGTACCGTGCGCTTCACGGCGACGATGCGTTACGTCACGAATGCGAAGGGCGAGCAGGTCGTCATCTCGCGTTCGGGCGAAGCCATCATCGCCGACGATCACGGCCGCGAGCGCGAGCGTCACAAGGTGCCGTACGGCGCGACGCTGCTGCAGCTCGATGGCGCAGCGATCAAGGCCGGCACGCAGCTCGCAACGTGGGATCCGCTCACGCGTCCGATCATCACCGAGTACGGCGGTACGGTGAAGTTCGAGAACGTCGAGGAAGGCGTGACCGTGGCCAAGCAGATCGACGACGTCACGGGTCTGTCGACCCTCGTCGTGATCGACGTGAAGCGCCGCGGTTCGCAGGCGGCGAAGAGCGTGCGTCCGCAGGTCAAGCTGCTCGACGCGAACGGCGACGAAGTGAAGATCCCGGGCACGGAGCATTCGGTGCAGATCGGCTTCCAGGTCGGCGCACTGATCACCGTGAAGGACGGTCAGCAGGTGCAGGTCGGTGAAGTGCTCGCACGTATCCCGACCGAAGCCCAGAAGACGCGTGACATTACCGGTGGTCTGCCGCGTGTGGCGGAACTGTTCGAAGCACGTTCGCCGAAGGACGCAGGTATCCTGGCGGAAGTCACGGGTACGACGTCGTTCGGTAAGGACACGAAGGGCAAGCAGCGTCTCGTTATCACGGACCTCGAAGGCAATCAGCACGAGTTCCTGATCGCGAAGGAAAAGCAGGTGCTGGTCCACGACGGTCAGGTCGTCAACAAGGGCGAAATGATCGTGGACGGCCCGGCCGATCCGCACGACATCCTGCGTCTGCAGGGTATCGAAGCGCTGTCGCGTTACATCGTGGACGAAGTGCAGGACGTGTACCGTCTGCAGGGCGTGAAGATCAACGACAAGCACATCGAAGTGATCGTGCGTCAGATGCTGCGTCGTGTGCAGATCACCGACAACGGTGATACGCGCTTCATCCCGGGCGAGCAGGTCGAGCGTTCGGACATGCTGGACGAAAACGACAAGATGAACGCCGAGGACAAGCGCCCGGCAACGTACGAGAACGTGCTGCTCGGTATTACGAAGGCATCGCTCTCGACCGATTCGTTCATCTCGGCGGCATCGTTCCAGGAAACGACCCGCGTGCTGACCGAAGCGGCGATCATGGGCAAGCGCGACGATCTGCGTGGCCTGAAGGAAAACGTGATCGTCGGTCGTCTGATTCCGGCTGGTACGGGTCTCGCCTTCCACAAGGCGCGCCGTGCGAAGGAATCGTCGGATCGCGAGCGTTTCGACCAGATCGCAGCGGAAGAAGCGTTCGAGTTCGGTACGCCGGAAACCCCGGCCGCCGAGCCGCAGCCGCAACAGCCGCATACGACGGACGAGTAAGCGCGGGGCGGCGCAAGCCGCCTTTCGCTGCGGGCTCCCATGCCCTCGCAAAAGCCGCCTGGTTTTCACCGGGCGGCTTTTTTATTGGCGCGCGCGTTTCTCGCTTACGCCTGCGGCCTCGTGCCGCAGTGCCGGCCCGCTCGCTGCGCACATCGGTGAGGCGTGCTAACGTAGCGCGCCAAGTCCGCCTGTATGGGTCCTTTCTTACGACGCTGGCGGCGTTTATATGAATCTGGAGGCGGTAATCATGTGGGTGGTCGGGGTCGGTCTCATCCTGAATCTGGTGGCATGTGTCGCCAGCTTTTCGCAGCTGCTGCATCACGTCAGCAATCAGTCCGCGGCGAACTTCTTCGCGACCTTCCTCGTGATGTGGGCTTTCCTGATCATCGGTTTCATCATGCTGCTGGCGGGCAGGATCAAGGGCGGCGCCGCGCTGCTCACGATCGGCTCACTCATGTTCGTCGGCGCCAACGTCGTGCTCTTCGGGGCGAGCGCATTCACGATCGCCGCCGCGGTCGTGGCCGTCGTGACGATCGTCGGTGCGTTTCGGATCGCGCGCCGGCGCCTCGCTGCCTGACGAGCCCGCTTCATCCTGGTTGTTCGCGTTCGCAATCTGCGCGCGATTTCCGCGGTTTCTCCTGGCCGAATGGCCAATCTTCACGGTAGCGGCGGTCAAGGCGCGTCCGGGTTGGTAAAATCCGGCCCACCGCCTTTGCTCCGCACGCTCACCGCCTTCATGTCCCGTTCCCTCGAAATCCTCAACGAAGTCTTCGGCTATCCCGCGTTTAGAGGGCAGCAAGCCGAAATCGTCGAGCACGTCGCAGGGGGCGGCGATTCGCTGGTGCTCATGCCGACCGGCGGCGGCAAATCGCTCTGCTATCAGATTCCCGCACTCGTGCGGCACGAAGCCGGGCTCGGTGCCGGCATCGTCGTGTCGCCGCTCATCGCACTCATGCAGGACCAGGTGGCCGCACTCACGGAAGTGGGCGTGCGCGCCGCGTATCTCAACTCGACGCTGAGCGGCGCCGAAGCGGCGGCGACCGAGCGGGCGCTGCGCGAGGGCGATCTCGACCTGCTTTACGTCGCGCCCGAGCGCCTCATGACGTCGCGCTTCCTCGACCTGCTCGAGCGCACGCGCATTGGCCTCTTTGCCATCGACGAAGCGCACTGCGTCTCGCAATGGGGCCACGACTTCCGGCCCGAATACATCCAGCTCTCGGTGCTGCACGAGCGCTTTCCGAACGTGCCGCGCATCGCGCTCACGGCAACCGCGGACGCCATCACGCGCGACGAGATCGCGCACCGTCTCGCGCTCGACGACGCCCGTGTGTTCGTTTCGAGCTTCGACCGGCCGAATATCCGCTACCGCATCGTCGAGAAGGACAACGCGCGCTCGCAGTTGCTCGACTTCATCCGCGCGGAGCATACGCGCGCCGACGGCACCACGGATGCCGGCGTCGTGTATTGCCTCTCGCGCCGCAAGGTCGAGGAAACGGCCGAGTGGCTGAAAGGGCAGGGCTTGCGCGCGCTGCCGTACCACGCCGGCATGGAATTCGAGGTACGCCAGAAGCACCAGGAGCTGTTCCAGCGCGAAGAAGGCGTGGTGATGTGCGCCACCATCGCATTCGGCATGGGCATCGACAAGCCGGACGTGCGTTTCGTCGCGCATCTGGATTTGCCCAAGAGCGTGGAAGGCTACTACCAGGAAACCGGCCGCGCGGGGCGCGACGGGCTGGCGGCCAACGCATGGATGGCCTACGGTCTGGGCGACGTGGTACAGCAGCGCAAGATGATCGACGAGTCCGAAGCCGACGAGCAGCACAAGCGCGTGCAAACAGGCAAGCTCGACGCACTGCTCGGCCTGTGCGAAGCGGCCACATGCCGGCGCGTGCGCCTGCTCGCGTACTTTGGCGAAGAGAGCAAGCCGTGCGGCAACTGCGATACCTGTCTCGAGCCGCCCGCCACGTGGGACGCCACGCGTGAGGCGCAAATGGCGCTTTCGTGTGTGTTCCGCGCGCAGCGCGCGAGCGGCTTCAATTTCGGCGCCGGCCACCTGATCGACATCTTGCGCGGCAACCGCAACGAGAAGATCCTGCAGCGCGGGCACGAGAAAATCTCTACCTTCGGCATCGGCTCCGCGCTTTCCGAGCCGGAATGGCGCGCGATCTTCCGGCAACTGGTGGCATTCGGCTATCTCACCGTCGACCACGACGGCTACGGCTCGCTCGTGCTCACCGAGGCGAGCAAGGCGGTGCTCAAGGGCGAGCAGAATGTCACGATGCGTCGTTACGTGAAACCCACGCGTACGCGGACTTCGTCAAGCCGCACCAGCGAGCGGGCCGATCCGACCCTTGGCATGAGCCCGCGTCAGCGCTCGCGCTGGGAGCGCCTGCGCCTGTGGCGCACCGAAACCGCGAAGAGCGAGGGCGTGCCGGCCTACGTCATCTTCCACGACGCTACGCTGGCGGAAATCGCGCGCAACGGCCCGGAGTCGGTGGACGAATTGCGTGACATCCCCGGCATCGGCGCGCGCAAGCTCGAGCGCTTCGGCGAGGAACTCGTCGAGGTCGTCGGCGACGAATAAGGCGCGCTGTTCCCGCACCGGGTATTCCGGACGCCGCCGGATTGTCACGGCGCTGTCGCTTCCTCCGTCGTCCGAAATGTCGCAAGCCATTGACTCGCTTGGTCTTTTCGGAATATCATGCTGGGTTCCGGTCTTTGGGATGTCTGTGCTCGTCGATTGATTTGACGAAAACTAACGTCAAATACCCAGTCCGGAGTTCGATACGTATGGTTTTCCGCTTTGCCCGGAAATAAATGCGTCGATTTTGTTCAATTTCAGGAATAAACAATGCCAACCATCAATCAACTGGTTCGCAAAGGCCGCGCTTCGGAAGCTACGAAGAGCAAGTCGCCGGCCCTGCAGGACTGCCCGCAGCGTCGCGGCGTGTGCACCCGTGTGTACACGACGACGCCGAAGAAGCCAAACTCGGCACTCCGTAAGGTCGCCAAGGTGCGCCTGACGAACGGCTTCGAAGTCATTTCGTACATCGGTGGTGAAGGCCACAACCTGCAGGAACACTCGGTCGTGCTGATCCGCGGCGGCCGTGTGAAGGACTTGCCGGGTGTGCGTTACCACATGGTTCGTGGCTCGCTGGATACCCAGGGCGTCAAGGATCGTAAGCAGGCTCGTTCGAAGTACGGCGCAAAGCGCGCGAAGGCTGCGAAGTAAGAGTCAGGTGTCGTCGTGCTCGCGAGAGTGCCGGCGATAAAAGCGACAGGTGCCGGATTGGCCGGTGCTGTCGAGTAAGTGGTCACCCGACCAGGCTGGTAAGTCGTAATGGATGAATCGGGTTAGTTGGTGGCCGCGGAGCGCAAGGTATGAACCCGCGCTTCAACTGAAAAGTTAAAGGAAGAAACATGCCGCGTCGTCGCGAAGTCCCCAAGCGGGAAGTGTTGCCGGATCCGAAGTTCGGCAACGTTGATGTAGCCAAGTTCATGAACGTGCTGATGCTCTCCGGCAAGAAATCGGTTGCCGAGCGTATCGTGTACGGCGCTTTCGAACAGATCCAGACCAAGGGTGGCAAGGACCCGCTGGAAGTGTTCACTGTCGCGCTCAACAACGTGAAGCCGGTGGTGGAAGTGAAGAGCCGCCGCGTTGGTGGTGCGAACTATCAGGTTCCGGTCGAAGTGCGCCCCTCGCGTCGTATGGCATTGGCGATGCGTTGGCTGCGTGAAGCCGCGAAGAAGCGCAGCGAGAAGTCGATGGCCCTGCGTCTGGCAGGTGAACTCTCCGAAGCGGCCGAAGGCCGTGGCGGCGCGATGAAGAAGCGCGACGAAGTTCACCGGATGGCAGAAGCGAACAAGGCGTTCTCGCACTTCCGCTTCTAAGAGAAAACCCCTACCGGGGTTTGCTCAAAAAACGGAAAAAATTCCGGGCGGGTGCGCTTATCGAGCGCCTCGCCCGTTTGTGTTCAGGCGCGTTGGGATCAACCCGGTCGGGATCGATCCGGCGCGCACCTCCCGATAGAGGATCAAAGTGGCTCGCAAGACTCCTATCGAGCGCTACCGTAACATCGGTATTAGCGCTCACATCGACGCCGGCAAGACGACGACGACCGAGCGCATTCTGTTTTACACCGGCGTGAACCACAAGATTGGTGAAGTTCACGACGGCGCCGCGACCATGGACTGGATGGAGCAGGAACAGGAGCGTGGCATCACGATCACGTCCGCTGCTACGACCGCGTTCTGGAAGGGCATGGGCGGCAACTACCCCGAGCACCGCATCAACATCATCGACACCCCGGGCCACGTCGACTTCACGATTGAAGTCGAGCGCTCGATGCGCGTGCTCGACGGCGCGTGCATGGTCTACTGCGCAGTGGGCGGCGTGCAGCCGCAGTCGGAAACGGTGTGGCGTCAGGCGAACAAGTACAAGGTTCCCCGTCTCGCGTTCGTCAACAAGATGGACCGTACCGGCGCGAACTTCTTCAAGGTCTACGACCAGCTGAAGAACCGCCTGAAGGCAAACCCGGTTCCGGTCGTGGTGCCGATCGGCGCTGAAGAAAACTTCAAGGGCGTCGTCGACCTCCTGAAGATGAAGGCGATCATTTGGGACGAGGCCTCGCAAGGCACGAAGTTCGACTACGTCGACATCCCGGCCGAACTCGTTGATACGTGCAACGAGTGGCGCGAAAAGATGATCGAGTCGGCTGCTGAAGCCAGCGAAGAGCTGATGGAAAAGTACCTCGGCGGCGAAGAGCTGACCGAAGCGGAAATCGTCAAGGCGATCCGCGACCGGACCATCGCTTGCGAAATCCAGCCGATGCTGTGCGGCACCGCGTTCAAGAACAAGGGCGTGCAGCGTATGCTCGACGCCGTGATCGACTTCCTGCCGTCGCCGGTGGACATTCCCCCGGTCACGGGCGAACTCGAAAACGGCGAGAAGGCAGAGCGCCGCGCATCCGACGACGAGAAGTTCTCGGCACTCGCGTTCAAGATCATGACCGACCCGTTCGTCGGCCAGCTGATCTTCTTCCGCGCGTACTCGGGCGTCGTCAACTCGGGTGACACCGTGCTGAACTCGACCAAGGGCAAGAAGGAACGCCTCGGCCGTATTCTGCAGATGCACGCGAACAACCGCGAAGAAATCAAGGAAGTTCGTGCAGGCGACATCGCTGCAGCCGTTGGCCTGAAGGAAGCAACCACGGGCGACACGCTGTGCGACCCGGCGAACCCGATCATCCTGGAGCGCATGGTGTTCCCGGAGCCGGTGATTTCGCAGGCCGTCGAGCCGAAGACCAAGGCTGACCAGGAAAAGATGGGCCTCGCCCTGAACCGCCTGGCGCAGGAAGACCCGTCGTTCCGCGTCCAGACGGACGAGGAATCGGGCCAGACCATCATTTCGGGTATGGGCGAGCTCCACCTCGAAATTCTGGTCGATCGCATGAAGCGCGAATTCAACGTGGAAGCGACCGTCGGCAAGCCGCAGGTTGCATACCGCGAAACGATCCGCGCTACGGCGAAGGACGTCGAAGGCAAGTTCGTCAAGCAGTCGGGCGGTCGCGGCCAGTTCGGTCACGCTGTCATCACGCTTGAGCCGAACGAGCAGGGCAAGGGCTACGAGTTCCTGGACGAGATCAAGGGCGGTGTGATTCCGCGCGAATTCATCCCGGCGGTGGACAAGGGTATCCAGGAAACGCTGAAGGCTGGCGTGCTGGCGGGCTTCCCGGTCGTCGACGTGAAGGTTCACCTGACGTTCGGTTCGTACCACGACGTTGACTCGAACGAAAACGCGTTCCGCATGGCCGGCTCGATGGCCTTCAAGGAAGCAATGCGCAAGGCAAGCCCGGTCATCCTCGAACCGATGATGGCTGTGGAAGTCGAAACGCCGGAAGACTACATGGGCAACGTGATGGGCGACCTGTCGAGCCGTCGCGGTATCGTCCAGGGCATGGAAGACATGGTTGGCGGCGGCAAGATCGTTCGCGCCGAAGTGCCGCTGTCGGAAATGTTCGGCTATTCGACGTCGCTGCGCTCGCTGTCGCAAGGCCGCGCAACGTACACGATGGAATTCAAGCACTACGCAGAAGCACCGCGTAACGTGGCCGACGCGATCATCAGCGCGAAGGCGAAGTAAGCATCGGCATTCAGTTGACCATGCGGCGAACCAGGCATGGGTCTGGTTCGCATCGCTCAGTCACCGATTCACCACTTTTTTGAAAGAAGAGAAACATGGCAAAAGGTAAATTCGAACGGACCAAGCCGCACGTGAACGTGGGCACGATCGGTCACGTTGACCACGGCAAGACCACGCTGACGGCAGCGATCACGACGGTTCTGACCGCCAAGTTCGGCGGCGAAGCGAAGGCGTACGACCAGATCGACGCAGCGCCGGAAGAAAAGGCGCGTGGCATTACCATCAACACCGCGCACGTCGAGTACGAAACGGCTAACCGCCACTACGCACACGTCGACTGCCCGGGCCACGCTGACTACGTGAAGAACATGATCACGGGCGCGGCACAGATGGACGGCGCGATCCTGGTGTGCTCGGCCGCTGACGGCCCGATGCCGCAAACGCGTGAGCACATCCTGCTCGCCCGTCAGGTTGGCGTGCCTTACATCATCGTGTTCCTGAACAAGTGCGACATGGTCGACGACGCCGAGCTGCTCGAGCTGGTCGAAATGGAAGTGCGCGAGCTCCTGTCGAAGTACGACTTCCCGGGCGACGACACGCCGATCATCAAGGGTTCGGCCAAGCTGGCGCTGGAAGGCGACAAGGGCGAACTGGGTGAAGTGGCGATCATGAACCTGGCCGACGCACTGGACACGTACATCCCGACGCCGGAGCGTGCCGTTGACGGCGCGTTCCTGATGCCGGTGGAAGACGTGTTCTCGATCTCGGGTCGCGGCACGGTGGTGACGGGTCGCGTCGAGCGCGGCATCGTCAAGGTCGGCGAGGAAATCGAAATCGTCGGTATCAAGCCGACGGTGAAGACGACCTGCACGGGCGTGGAAATGTTCCGCAAGCTGCTCGACCAGGGTCAGGCAGGCGACAACGTGGGTATCCTGCTGCGCGGCACGAAGCGTGAAGACGTGGAGCGTGGCCAGGTGCTGGCCAAGCCGGGCTCGATCACGCCGCACACGCACTTCACGGCTGAAGTGTACGTGCTGAGCAAGGACGAAGGCGGCCGTCACACGCCGTTCTTCAACAACTACCGTCCGCAGTTCTACTTCCGTACGACGGACGTGACGGGCTCGATCGAGCTGCCGAAGGACAAGGAAATGGTCATGCCGGGCGACAACGTGTCGATCACGGTGAAGCTGATCGCTCCGATCGCGATGGAAGAAGGTCTGCGCTTCGCAATCCGCGAAGGTGGCCGTACCGTCGGTGCCGGCGTGGTTGCAAAGATCATCGAGTAAATCGGGTAGAATACCCGGCTTGCTGTAGAAGTTGATGTACCCAGGGACCACCTCGCGGCGCCTTGCCGCGGGGTGGTCCTGCGCTCTTTATATCGTCTGGCGGCGCAAGTCCGCCTCGCTCTTTTCAAGGAATCATCATGCAGAACCAAAAAATCCGTATCCGCCTGAAGGCTTTCGACTACCGCCTGATCGACCAGTCGGCTGCTGAAATCGTCGACACGGCGAAGCGTACGGGTGCAATCGTTCGTGGCCCGGTGCCGCTGCCCACGCGTATCCAGCGTTTCGACATCCTGCGTTCGCCGCACGTCAACAAGACGTCGCGCGATCAGCTCGAAATCCGCACGCACCTGCGCCTGATGGACATCGTCGACCCGACGGACAAGACCGTTGACGCGCTGATGAAGCTGGACCTCCCGGCTGGCGTGGACGTCGAAATCAAGCTGCAGTAAGAGCCTCCAGCGTCGCCAGAATCTTCGGGGGGCGCTAAGTCTTTGATTGCTTGCGGAAAACGAGAAAGGACGTTATACTTGACGTCTTTTCGCGCGTTTGCGCAAAAAATCGGTGTGTCCCCTTCGAGCCTTTACCTCGAAAACATGCCGGTACTTTGTAAATTAGCCCCGACCAATCGCAGTCGGGAATGGAGAAAACGATGAGCCTTGGACTCGTAGGTCGCAAGGTTGGCATGACCCGTATCTTCACGGCCGAAGGGGATTCGATTCCCGTGACCGTGCTGGACGTGTCCGACAACCGCGTGACGCAGATCAAGACTGTTGAAACCGACGGCTACACGGCCGTGCAGGTTGCTTTCGGTACTCGCCGCGCATCGCGCGTGACGAAGCCGCTCGCAGGTCATCTCGCCAAAGCTGGCGTTCAAGCCGGTGAAATCCTCAAGGAATTCCAGATCGACGCCGCTAAGGCCGCCGAACTGTCCGCTGGCGCCGTGATCGGTGTGGAACTCTTCGAAGAAGGCCAGAAGATCGACGTGCAAGGCACCTCGATCGGTAAGGGCTACGCCGGTACCATCAAGCGTTACAACTTCGCTTCGGGTCGTGCTTCGCACGGTAACTCGCGCTCGCACAATGTGCCGGGCTCGATCGGTATGGCGCAGGATCCGGGTCGCGTGTTCCCGGGTAAGCGCATGACCGGTCACATGGGTGACGAAACCGTGACGGTGCAAAACCTCGAAATCGCCCGTATCGACGCAGAGCGCAAGCTGCTGCTGGTCAAGGGTGCCGTGCCGGGTGCAAAGGGCGGCAAGGTTTTCGTGACGCCCGCCGTCAAGGCGCGCGCCAAGAAAGGAGCGCAATAATGGAACTGAAGCTCCTGAACGCTAATGGTCAGGAAGGCGCAGCTGTTAACGCGTCGGACGTCGTGTTCGGCCGTGACTACAACGAAGCGCTGATCCACCAGATCGTTATCGCCTACCAGGCGAACGCGCGCAGCGGCAACCGCGCGCAGAAGGACCGCGAACAGGTCAAGCACACCACCAAGAAGCCGTGGCGTCAGAAGGGTACGGGCCGCGCTCGTGCCGGTATGTCGTCGAGCCCGCTGTGGCGTGGCGGTGGTCGCATCTTCCCGAATTCGCCGGAAGAAAACTTCTCGCACAAGGTCAACAAGAAGATGCATCGCGCAGGCCTCTGCTCGATCTTCTCGCAGCTGGCCCGCGAAGGCCGCATCTCGGTCGTCGAAGAGCTCTCGCTCGAAGCGCCGAAGACGAAGCTGCTGGCCGAAAAGTTCAAGGCCATGGGTCTCGAATCCGTGCTGGTCATCACCGACACGGTCGACGAGAACCTGTATCTCGCGTCGCGCAACCTGCCCCACGTGGCAGTCGTTGAGCCGCGTTTTGCCGACCCGCTCTCGCTGATCTACTTCAAGAAGATCCTGATCACGAAGGCAGCGGTCGCCCAGATCGAGGAGTTGCTGTCATGAGCGAGATTCGCAAGAACGATCATCGTTTGATGCAGGTCCTGCTCGCACCGGTGATCTCCGAAAAGGCGACGCTGGTTGCGGAGAAGAACGAACAAGTCGTCTTCGAAGTCGCGCCGGACGCGAACAAGCAGGAAGTCAAGGCTGCTGTCGAGCTGCTGTTCAAGGTGGAAGTCGAGTCCGTCAACGTGCTGGTCCAGAAGGGCAAAGCCAAGCGCTTTGGCCGCTTCAACGGCAAGCGCAAGGACGTGAAGAAGGCGTATGTCTGCCTGAAGCCCGGCCAGGAAATCAACTTTGAAGCGGAGGCCAAGTAATCATGGCAATCGTGAAAGTTAAGCCGACCTCGCCGGGTCGCCGCGCGATGGTCAAGATCGTCAACAAGGACCTCCATAAGGGCGCGCCGTTCGCGGCACTGCTCGAAAAGAAGTCCTCGACGGCCGGCCGTAACAACAACGGTCGCATCACGACGCGTCACCAGGGTGGCGGTCACAAGCAGCACTACCGTGTGATCGATTTCCGTCGTACGAAGGATGGCATCCCCGCGAAGGTGGAGCGTCTCGAGTATGACCCGAACCGTAGCGCGAACATTGCGCTGGTTCTTTACGCAGACGGCGAGCGCCGCTACATCATCGCGCCGAAGGGCGTGACGGTTGGCACGCAGCTGATGTCGGGTTCGGAAGCGCCGATCCGTGCAGGCAACACGCTGCCGATCCGCAACATTCCGGTCGGTACGACGATCCACTGCATCGAAATGCTGCCGGGCAAGGGCGCGCAAATGGCGCGTTCGGCTGGCACGTCGGCAATGCTGCTGGCACGTGAAGGCGTCTACGCGCAGGTTCGTCTGCGTTCGGGCGAAATCCGCCGCGTGCACGTTGAATGCCGCGCAACGATCGGTGAAGTCGGCAACGAAGAGCACAGCCTCCGTCAAATCGGTAAGGCTGGCGCGAACCGCTGGCGCGGTATCCGCCCGACGGTCCGTGGCGTTGCAATGAACCCGGTCGACCACCCGCACGGTGGTGGCGAAGGCAAGACTGCGGCTGGTCGCGACCCGGTGAGCCCGTGGGGCACGCCGACGAAGGGCTATCGCACCCGCAGCAACAAGCGCACGACGAGCATGATCGTCCAGCGCCGTCACAAGCGTTAAGGAGTAGGCAATGGCACGTTCTATTAAGAAAGGTCCGTTCTGCGACGCCCATTTGCTGAAGAAGGTTGAGGCGGCTGCAGCTACGCGCGACAAGAAACCGATCAAGACCTGGTCGCGTCGTTCGACGATCCTGCCGGACTTCATCGGTCTGACGATTGCCGTGCACAACGGCCGTCAACACGTTCCGGTGTATGTCACGGAAAACATGGTCGGCCACAAGCTTGGCGAGTTCGCATTGACCCGTACGTTCAAGGGTCACGCGGCCGACAAGAAGGCCAAGAAATAAGGGGCAATCAAGATGGAAGTGAAGGCAATTCATCGCGGTGCCCGCATCTCGGCGCAGAAGACGCGCCTTGTGGCTGACCAGATCCGCGGTCTGCCGGTCGACAAGGCACTGAACGTTCTGACGTTCTCGCCGAAGAAAGCGGCTGGCATCGTGAAAAAGGTTGTGCTCTCGGCGATCGCAAACGCGGAACACAACGAAGGTGCTGACATCGACGAGCTCAAGATCAAGAGCATTTACGTCGACAAGGCAGCTTCGCTGAAGCGTTTCACCGCGCGCGCCAAGGGCCGCGGCAACCGCATCGAGAAGCAATCCTGTCACATCACTGTGACGGTCGGGAATTAAGGAGCCATACGATGGGACAGAAAATTCATCCGACTGGCTTCCGTTTGGCCGTCAGCCGCAATTGGGCTTCGCGTTGGTACGCGAACAACAACAATTTCGCGGCGATGTTGAAGGAAGACATCGGTGTTCGTGAATACCTGAAGAAGAAGCTGAAGAACGCTTCGGTGGGCCGTGTTGTGATCGAGCGTCCGGCAAAGAACGCTCGCATCACGATTTACAGCTCGCGTCCGGGTGTGGTGATCGGCAAGAAGGGCGAGGACATCGAACTCCTCAAGGCCGAACTCCAGAAGCGCATGGGCGTTCCGGTTCACGTGAACATCGAAGAAATCCGCAAGCCGGAAACCGATGCTCAACTGATCGCCGATTCGATCACGCAGCAGCTCGAGCGCCGCATCATGTTCCGTCGCGCAATGAAGCGCGCGATGCAGAACGCGATGCGTCTGGGTGCCCAGGGCATCAAGATCATGAGCGCCGGCCGTCTGAACGGTATCGAAATCGCACGTACCGAGTGGTACCGCGAAGGTCGAGTGCCGCTTCACACGCTGCGTGCTGACATCGACTACGCAACCTCGGAAGCGAAGACGACGTACGGCATCATCGGCGTGAAGGTTTGGGTCTACAAGGGCGACACGCTCGGCCGCAACGACGCACCGGTGGTGGAAGAAGTCGCCGAAGAAAAGCGTCCGCGCCGCAACGCGCGTCCGGGCGATCGTCGTCCGCGCCGTGATGGCGAAGGCGCACCGGGTGCCCGTCGTGGCGCACCGCGCCGTGGCGCCGGCGGTGACGGCAAGAGTGGAGAATAACGATGCTGCAACCGAAACGCAGGAAGTATCGCAAAGAGCAGAAGGGTCGTAACACCGGCGTCGCAACGCGCGGCAACGCAGTTTCGTTCGGTGAATACGGTCTGAAGGCTATCGGTCGTGGTCGCCTGACCGCGCGTCAGATTGAAGCAGCACGTCGTGCAATGACGCGTCACATCAAGCGTGGCGGCCGCATCTGGATCCGTATCTTCCCGGACAAGCCGATCTCGCAAAAGCCGGCGGAAGTGCGTATGGGTAACGGTAAGGGTAACCCTGAGTACTACGTCGCCGAGATTCAGCCGGGCAAGATGCTGTATGAAATGGATGGTGTGTCCGAAGAACTGGCCCGTGAAGCCTTCCGTCTGGCTGCAGCCAAGCTGCCGCTGAAGACGGTCTTCATGGTTCGCCAGCTCGGCGCCTAAGGAGTGATTGATGAAGGCATCTGAACTTCTTCAGAAAGACAAGGCCGCGCTCGACAAAGAGCTGTCGGACCTCTTGAAGGCGCAATTCGGCCTGCGCATGCAACTCGCGACCCAGCAGCTCACCAACACGAGCCAGCTGAAGAAGGTTCGTCGCGACATCGCACGTGTGCGGACCGTCCTGACTCAGAAGGCGAACCAGAAATGAACGAAAGCGTGAAAACCTCGCTTAAGCGGACGCTGGTCGGCAAAGTCGTCAGCAACAAGATGGACAAGACGGTCACCGTCCTGGTCGAGCGCCGCGTCAAGCACCCGATCTACGGCAAGTACGTTGTGCAGTCGAAGAAGTACCACGCGCACGACGAAGCGAACACGTACAACGAGGGTGACCTCGTTGAAATCCAGGAGACCCGTCCTCTCTCGAAGACGAAGGCCTGGACCGTGTCGAAGCTGATCGAAGCAGCACGCGTCATCTAAAAGTGACGCAACACCCCGGGGAGCCATTTCCCGGGGTGTAGAAGTAATTGAAATCGCTGAAGATTTCGCTTGCTAGACCAAGATTATCGAGTTATAGTCTTGGTCTTCCCTGCTTATGGGTTTGCTGTTGGCAAAGCAGCAGGCGGATGTAGGTGGGGAAGCAGATTCGGGCGCCAGTCCGGGTTAGCAAGATTCACCGGAATGCGATGGCCGGTTTCGTTTGCCGTCGCTGCTGTTCTTACCCAAGCAGCTGAGCGGTCGTTCTAGTGGCGGCGCGGCTGACGGGACCAAGACTGACCGGATGTGCCATGGTGGCGCGACCGGATTAAGTTGGGAAAGATAAACCATGATCCAGACCGAAACTCGGCTTGAAGTAGCCGACAACACGGGTGCACGCGAAGTTCTGTGCATCAAGGTGCTCGGCGGCTCGAAGCGTCGTTATGCCAGCATTGGCGACATCATCAAGGTGAGCGTCAAGGAAGCAACGCCGCGCGGGCGCGTGAAAAAGGGCGAAATCTACAACGCTGTTGTGGTTCGCACTGCGAAGGGCGTGCGCCGTCAAGACGGCTCGCTGATCAAGTTCGATGGCAACGCCGCCGTGCTTTTGAATACCAAGCTTGAGCCGATCGGCACCCGTATCTTCGGGCCGGTTACGCGTGAGCTGCGTAGCGAACGATTCATGAAGATCGTTTCGCTGGCGCCGGAAGTGCTGTAAGGAGCCGCGATGAACAAGATTCGCAAGGGTGACGAAGTTATCGTCGTTACCGGCAAAGACAAGGGCAAGCGCGGCGTCGTGCTGGCCATCGGCGAAGAGCGCGTCACTGTCGAAGGCATCAACATCGCGAAGAAGCATGTGAAGCCGAACCCCATGAAGGGTACGACGGGTGGCGTGGAAGCCAAGGCAATGCCCCTGGCTATCTCGAACGTCGCACTGGTCGACGCGAACGGTAAGCCGTCGCGCGTGGGCATCAAGGTCGAAGGGGACAAGAAGGTTCGTTTCCTGAAGACGACCGGTGCTGTTCTGAGCGCCTGACGCTGCGGAGTAAAAAATGGCACGTTTGCAAGAATTTTATAAAGAGAAGGTCGTTCCTGGCCTGATCGAGAAGTTCGGTTACAAGTCGGTCATGGAAGTGCCGCGCCTCACCAAGATCACCCTGAACATGGGTGTTGGTGAAGCCGTCGCTGACAAGAAGGTCCTTGAGCACGCCGTTGGCGACCTCACGAAGATCGCCGGCCAGAAGCCCGTTATCACGAAGTCGCGCAAGGCAATCGCCGGCTTCAAGATTCGCGAAGGCTACCCGATCGGCACGATGGTTACGCTGCGTGGCAATGCCATGTACGAATTCCTGGACCGTTTCGTGACGGTTGCGCTGCCCCGCGTGCGCGACTTCCGTGGCGTGTCGGGCAAGGCATTCGACGGCCGTGGTAACTACAACATCGGTGTGAAAGAGCAGATCATTTTCCCCGAAATCGACTACGACAAGATCGACGCGCTGCGTGGGCTGAACATCAGCATCACGACGACCGCGAAGACCGACGAAGAAGCAAAGGCACTGCTCGCCGGCTTCAAGTTCCCGTTCAGAAACTGAGGTTACCGTGGCTAAACTGGCACTGATCGAACGTGAAAAGAAGCGCGCTCGTCTGGCAGCGAAATTCGCGCCGAAGCGCGCAGCGCTGAAGGCGATCATCGACGACCAAAGCAAGTCGGAAGAAGAGCGCTATTCGGCTCGCCTGGAACTGCAACAACTGCCCCGCAACTCGAACCCGACTCGCAAGCGTAACCGCTGCGCACTCACGGGTCGTCCGCGTGGCACGTTCCGCAAATTCGGTCTCGCACGTAACAAGATTCGTGAAATCGCGTTCCGTGGTGAGATCCCTGGCATCACCAAGGCGAGCTGGTAATAGGAGAAACATAAATGAGCATGAGTGATCCTATCGCCGATATGCTGACTCGCATCCGCAATGCGCAGATGGTCGAGAAGGTTTCGGTTGCTATGCCCTCGTCGAAAGTGAAGATTGCGATTGCGCAGGTTCTGAAGGACGAAGGTTATATCGACGACTTCGCGGTGAAGACCGAAGGTGCGAAGTCGGAATTGAACATCGCGTTGAAGTACTACGCTGGCCGTCCCGTTATCGAGCGCATCGAACGCGTCTCGAAGCCGGGTCTGCGCGTGTACCGCGGCCGCAACGAAATCCCCCAGGTCATGAACGGCCTTGGTGTGGCGATCGTTTCGACGCCGAAGGGTGTGATGACGGACCGCAAGGCGCGCGCTACTGGCGTCGGCGGCGAAGTTATCTGCTACGTCGCTTAAGGCCTAAGGAGAAGAAACATGTCTCGAGTAGGTAAGAGCCCGATCGCGCTGCAAGGCGCAGAAGCGACGCTCAGCGACGAGAAGATTACCGTCAAGGGCCCGCTGGGTACGATTTCGCAAGCTGCGAACCGCCTCGTGAAGGTGGTGAACGACAACGGTACGCTCAAGTTCGAGCCGACCGACGAAAGCCGCGAAGCCAATGCGATGTCGGGCACGATGCGCGCGATTGTCGCGAACATGGTGCAAGGCGTGACGAAGGGTTTCGAGCGCAAGCTGACGCTGGTTGGCGTTGGTTATCGTGCTCAAGCGCAAGGCGACAAGCTGAACCTGTCGCTGGGTTTCTCGCACCCGGTGGTGCACCAGATGCCGCAAGGCGTGAAGGCTGAAACCCCGTCGCAAACGGAAATCGTGATCAAGGGGATCGACAAGCAACAAGTTGGCCAGGTCGCTGCGGAAGTCCGCGGCTACCGCCCGCCGGAGCCCTATAAGGGCAAGGGTGTGCGCTACGCCAACGAGGTTGTGATCCTCAAAGAAACGAAGAAGAAGTAAGGGTGCGCAATCATGGATAAGACTCAATCTCGCCTGCGCCGCGCTCGTCAGACGCGTCTCAAGATCGCTGAGCTGCAGGTCGCGCGTCTGGCCGTGCATCGCACGAACACGCACATCTATGCGCAAGTGTTCTCGCCCTGCGGCACCAAGGTGCTGGCCAGCGCGTCGACGCTTGAAGCTGAAGTGCGTGCGCAACTGGCTGACCAGTCGGGCAAGGGCGGCAACGTCGCTGCAGCCTCGCTGATCGGCAAGCGTATTGCAGAAAAGGCTAAGGCCGCCGGCATCGAATCCGTCGCCTTTGACCGCTCGGGTTTCCGCTATCACGGCCGCGTCAAGGCGCTGGCTGATGCTGCGCGCGAAGCCGGGCTCAAGTTCTAAGGAAGGAATTCGTCATGGCAAAGATGCAAGCGAAAGTTCAGGCTGACGAACGCGACGACGGCCTCCGCGAAAAAATGATTTCGGTCAATCGCGTGACCAAGGTTGTGAAGGGCGGCCGTATTCTCGGCTTCGCCGCTCTGACCGTGGTTGGCGATGGTGATGGCCGCGTCGGTATGGGCAAGGGCAAGTCGAAGGAAGTGCCCGTCGCTGTCCAGAAGGCGATGGAACAAGCTCGCCGCAACATGTTCAAGGTGCCTCTGAAGAACGGCACCCTGCAACACGAAGTGCACGGCAAGCATGGCGCATCGGTCGTCCTCCTCGCTCCGGCGAAGGCAGGTACGGGCGTGATCGCCGGCGGCCCGATGCGCGCAGTGTTCGACGTGATGGGCGTGCAGAACGTCGTGGCCAAGAGCCACGGTTCGACGAACCCGTACAACCTCGTTCGCGCCACGCTGGACGGTCTGCGCAAGCAGTCGACCCCGGCTGACATCGCGGCGAAGCGCGGCAAGTCCGTCGAAGACATTCTGGGCTAAGGGTGGGTACCATGTCTGAAAAAACTGTCAAGGTTCAGCTCGTCAAGAGCCTGATTGGGACCCGCGAAACGCACCGTGCCACTGTGCGCGGTCTCGGCCTGCGCCGCCTGAACTCGGTCTCCGAGCTGCAGGACACGCCGGCTGTGCGCGGCATGATCAACAAGGTCTCGTACCTCGTTAAGGTCATCGGCTAAGCGGTCGACCAAAGACTCCAGGAGTTGAAAATGGAATTGAATAACCTGAAGCCGGCAGAAGGCGCGAAGCACGCAAAGCGTCGCGTCGGCCGCGGCATCGGCTCCGGCCTCGGCAAGACCGCTGGCCGTGGTCACAAGGGTCAGAAATCGCGTTCGGGCGGCTTCCACAAGGTCGGCTTCGAAGGCGGTCAGATGCCTCTGCAGCGTCGTCTGCCCAAGCGTGGCTTCACCTCGCTGACGAAGGAATTCGTTGGTGAAGTGCGCCTCGCCGACATCGAGAAGCTGCCGGTCGACGAAATCGATCTGTTGGCTCTCAAGCAGGCAGGCCTCGTGGGCGAACTGACCAGGAGCGCGAAGATCATCGCTACCGGCGAGATCAAGCGTAAGGTCGTCGTGAAGGGTCTGGGTGCGACGAAGAATGCGCGTGCTGCGATTGAAGCAGCAGGCGGTTCTTTTGCCGAGTGATTGTGAGTGGTGCGTGCGGGCTTGCCCGCCGTCACTAGCATCTGCATCGGAGAAGCTACTTGGCTAACAGCCCGAGTCTCGCAAAAACCGGTCGCAGCGCTCCGAAGTTCGGCGACCTGCGCCGGCGTGCAGTGTTCCTGCTGCTGGCGTTGGTCGTTTATCGTATCGGCGCGCATATTCCGGTTCCGGGTATCGATCCGGACCAACTGGCGAAGCTCTTTCAGAGCCAGTCGGGCGGCATCCTTGGCATGTTCAACATGTTCTCGGGTGGCGCACTGTCTCGGTTCACGATCTTCGCGCTGGGTGTGATGCCGTATATTTCGGCGTCGATCATCCTGCAGCTGATGGCGATCGTCTCGCCGCAGCTGGAAGCGCTGAAGAAGGAAGGGCAGGCTGGACAACGCAAGATCACGCAGTACACGCGGATCTTCACGGTGGTGCTGGCGACGTTTCAGGCGTTCGGCATCGCGGTCGCGCTGGAAAACCAGCCTGGCCTCGTGATCGATCCGGGCATGGTGTTCCGCTTGACGACGGTCGTGACGCTCGTAACGGGCACGATGTTCCTGATGTGGCTTGGTGAGCAGATCACGGAACGCGGGCTTGGCAACGGTATCTCGATCATCATCTTCGGCGGGATCGCGGCAGGCTTCCCGAATGCGCTCGGTGGGCTTTTCGAACTGGTTCGCACCGGCTCGATGAGCATCATCTCGGCGATCATCGTGGTCGTTCTGATCGCAGCCGTGACTTACCTGGTGGTGTTCATCGAACGCGGCCAGCGCAAGATCCTCGTGAACTATGCGAAGCGCCAGGTCGGTAACAAGATTTACGGCGGGCAGTCGTCCCACCTGCCGCTCAAGCTGAACATGTCGGGTGTGATTCCGCCGATCTTCGCGTCGTCGATCATCCTGTTCCCGGCAACCATCCTGAACTGGTTCAGTTCGGGTTCGCGAACCGGCTGGTTTGCGGACACGCTGCACAACGTGGCCGAAGCCCTCAAGCCTGGCCAGCCCGTGTACGTGTTGCTGTACGCGTTGGCGATCGTGTTCTTCTGCTTCTTCTACACCGCACTGGTGTTCAACAGCAGGGAAACGGCCGACAACCTGAAAAAGAGTGGCGCGTTCGTACCTGGCATCCGTCCGGGCGATCAGACGGCACGCTATATCGACCGCATCCTCACGCGTCTGACGCTGGCCGGTGCGATCTATATCGTGTTTGTTTGCCTGCTGCCGGAGTTTCTGGTGCTGCGCTGGAATGTGCCGTTTTATTTTGGTGGAACGTCGCTGCTGATCATTGTCGTCGTCACAATGGACTTCATGGCGCAGGTGCAGTCGTACGTGATGTCGCAACAATATGAATCGCTGCTCAAGAAGGCTAACTTCAAGGGCGGCGGCGTCCCGATGCGTTAAAAGGACCTATGGCCAAAGACGATGTAATCCAGATGCAAGGCGAGGTTATCGAAAACCTCCCCAACGCAACCTTCCGGGTGAAGCTGGAAAACGGCCATGTCGTTCTGGGACATATTTCCGGAAAAATGCGGATGCACTACATCCGCATTCTCCCGGGCGACAAGGTGACGGTTGAGTTGACGCCTTACGATCTGTCGCGTGCGCGGATCGTGTTCCGGGCGAAGTGATTTAGGAAAAAGGGTAATATCATGAAAGTGATGGCATCGGTAAAGCGCATTTGCCGCAACTGCAAAATCATCAAGCGCAACGGCGTCGTTCGCGTGATCTGCAGCTCGGACCCGCGCCACAAGCAGCGCCAAGGCTGATTAGCGCGCTTGCGCTTTTTGTTTGAGGAAAAACAATGGCTCGTATTGCAGGGGTTAACATCCCGAACCACCAGCACACCGAAATCGGCCTGACGGCAATTTTTGGTGTTGGCCGCACGCGTTCGCGCAACATCTGCGTGGCCGCCGGTGTGCCGTTCAACAAGAAGGTCAAGGACCTGAACGACGCGGATCTGGAAAAGCTGCGTGAGGAAGTGGGCAAGTTTGTCGTCGAAGGCGATCTCCGCCGTGAAGTGACGATGAACATCAAGCGCCTGATGGACCTCGGCTGCTACCGCGGCGTGCGCCATCGCAAGGGCCTGCCCCTGCGTGGCCAGCGTACGCGTACCAACGCACGTACGCGTAAGGGTCCGCGCCGCGCAGCACAGTCGCTGAAGAAGTAAGCGGAACTGAAAGTTACAGGAAAACGTAATGGCTAAGGCTTCGAACAACTCCGCGGCGCAACGCGTTCGCAAGAAGGTTAAGAAGAACGTCGCCGAGGGCGTGGTTCACGTTCACGCGTCGTTCAACAACACGATCATCACGATCACCGACCGTCAAGGCAACGCGCTTGCCTGGGCAACGTCGGGCGGTCAGGGCTTCAAGGGTTCGCGTAAGTCGACGCCCTTCGCAGCTCAGGTCGCAGCTGAATCGGCTGGCCGTGTTGCAATGGAATACGGCGTCAAGAACCTCGAAGTGCGTATCAAGGGCCCCGGCCCGGGTCGCGAATCGGCGGTGCGCGCGCTGCATGGTCTTGGCATCAAGATCACCGCGATCTCCGACGTTACGCCGGTCCCGCACAACGGCTGCCGTCCGCCGAAGCGCCGCCGTATCTAAGGCGTCGCTTTAGCCGAACGCCTGAGCCGCCGGAAACGGCGACCCAGGCTCTCGGCGTTATTGAATTGACTAAGCCCACCGTTCGGTTCAAAGAGCCGGACTAGCGCGAAGGCCGGCGTTTAGCCCTCGCGTGATCAATTATCGAAGGAAAGCAACGTGGCACGTTATATCGGCCCGAAGGCCAAGCTGTCCCGCCGTGAAGGCACCGACCTCTTTCTGAAGAGCGCACGCCGCTCGCTCGCCGACAAGTGCAAGCTCGACAGCAAGCCGGGTCAGCACGGCCGCACCTCGGGCGCACGTACGTCCGACTACGGCACGCAGCTTCGCGAAAAGCAGAAAGTGAAGCGTATCTACGGCGTGCTCGAGCGCCAGTTCCGCCGCTACTTCGCGGAAGCTGACCGTATCAAGGGCAACACCGGCGAAAACTTGCTGCAACTGCTCGAATCGCGTCTCGACAACGTCGTGTACCGCATGGGCTTCGCTTCGACCCGCGCTGAAGCGCGTCAGCTCGTGAGCCACAAGGCTCTCACGGTGAACGGCGTCGTTTCGAACATCCCGTCGATGCAAGTGAAGGCAGGCGACGTCGTCGCGATTCGCGAAAAGGCGAAGAAGCAGGCGCGTATCGTCGAAGCCCTCTCGCTCGCAGAGCAAGGCGGCATGGCAGGTTGGGTGTCGGTCGACGCGAAGAAGTTCGAAGGCACGTTCAAGAGCATGCCTGAGCGCAGCGACATCGCTGGCGACATCAACGAAAGCCTGATCGTCGAATTGTATTCGCGGTAATCGGATTGACGGCCGGGGTAACCTCTGTGCTTCGCGCAGGAGGCGGCCTCGGCCGTTTTTTTCAGGTTGTTGCCATCTCAGCCTTATCGGTGTAACGAGCCGAGGGTATTGAAAAGGAAAACCTATGCAAACCAGTTTGTTGAAACCCAAGATCATCGCTGTGGAATCGCTCGGCGACAACCACGCGAAAGTGGTCATGGAGCCGTTCGAACGCGGTTATGGCCACACCTTGGGTAACGCGCTTCGGCGCGTGCTGCTGTCGTCGATGGTGGGCTACGCGCCGACCGAAGTGACGATCGCAGGCGTCGTGCACGAATACTCGACGCTCGATGGTGTGCAAGAGGATGTGGTCAACCTGCTGCTGAACCTGAAGGGTGTCGTTTTCAAGCTGCATAACCGTGACGAAGTGACGGTTACGCTGCGCAAGGAAGGCGAAGGCGTTGTCACCGCTGGCGACATCGAACTCTCGCACGACTGCGAAGTGATCAACCCCGATCACGTGGTTGCGCATCTGACGAAGGGCGGCAAGCTCGACGTGCAGATCAAGATCGAAAAGGGCCGTGGCTACGTGCCGGGCAACGTGCGCCGTTACGGCGAAGAGTCGGCCAAGATCATTGGCCGCATCGTGCTGGACGCGTCGTTCTCGCCGGTTCGCCGCGTGAGCTACGCCGTGGAAAGCGCGCGTGTCGAGCAGCGTACCGACCTCGACAAGCTCGTGATGAACATCGAAACCAACGGCGTGATCTCGCCTGAGGAAGCGATCCGCCAGTCGGCCCGCATCCTCGTGGATCAGCTGTCGGTGTTCGCGGCTCTGGAAGGCACGGAAACGGCCGCGGAAGCGCCTTCGCGCGCCCCGCAGATCGACCCGATCCTGCTGCGTCCGGTGGACGATCTCGAACTCACGGTTCGCTCGGCGAACTGCCTGAAGGCCGAGAACATCTACTACATCGGCGATCTGATCCAGCGCACCGAGAACGAGCTGCTCAAGACCCCGAACCTGGGTCGCAAGTCGCTCAACGAGATCAAGGAAGTGCTCGCTTCGCGCGGTCTCACGCTCGGCATGAAGCTCGAAAACTGGCCGCCGGCTGGTCTCGACAAGTAAGAAGTCTGGCACGGACGCGGATTTTCCTTTAAAATCCGCGTCTTGCCTTTTTCACGTACCGGCCCGTGCCCTGGTAGTTGCAGGGCGATAGAAGAGCTGGACCAAAACTTTGTTTCAAGGAAATTGAAATGCGTCACCGTCATGGTCTGCGGAAACTGAACCGCACGAGCAGCCACCGTCTGGCAATGCTCCGTAACATGTCCAACTCGCTCATCGAGCACGAAGTCATCAAGACGACGCTGCCGAAGGCGAAGGAACTCCGTAAGGTTGTCGAGCCCCTCATCACGCTGGGCAAGAAGCCGTCGCTCGCAAACCGTCGTCTGGCGTTCAACCGCCTGCGCGATCGTGACTCGGTCACGAAGCTGTTCGACGTGCTCGGTCCGCGTTTCGCGAACCGTCCGGGCGGCTACCTGCGTATCCTGAAGTTCGGTTTCCGTGTTGGCGACAACGCACCGATGGCACTGGTCGAACTGCTCGACCGTCCGGAAGTCGCGGAAGAGAACGTCCAGGAAGCGGAATAAGCTTTCCGTCGCTCGATCCCCGGATTGAGCGGCATGCGAAAAAGCCAGGCCTAGCCTGGCTTTTTTGTTTTCCGGCGTGGATGAAAGCGCGCCGTACCGTGTTTGCCGGTTGCAGTCCCCCTTTGCCACACGGTGCACGAGAGAAGCCGATCGGCGCCGATGGTACGATTACGTTCTGCCCCGAAGCCCGTTTGCCGTCGCACGCGGGCACCACGCCGGAGTTCGTCGTGACCCTCAATGTGACCCTGATGCTGACTACGGTGCCCGATGAGGGCACCGCCGAAACGCTCGCTGCCGGAGCGCTCGCGCAGCGTCTCGCCGCGTGCGTGACGCGCCTGGGCGCCGTGCACTCGCAGTATCACTGGCAGGGCAACATCGAGTCGGGCAACGAGATCCAGCTGCTCTTCAAGACGAGTCTCGCCCGCGCGGCCGAGCTCGAACAGTTCATCCAGACCCAGCATCCCTACGAGACGCCCGAGATTCTCTCGTGGCAAGCCATGGCGTCGAACGCCTACGGGCAATGGGTCAATGCCGAGACTCAGCGCACCCTTCATGTCTAACCGCTTCGATCGGCGCTTGCGCGCCGCGCCGTACGCTACGCTGTCCGGCTTTCTCCTGCTCGTCTGCGCTCTGCTGCCGATGCTGCTCGGTGCGTCGCTCGCGCGTGCGGCCGACGACGACTTCCTGCCGCCCGACCAGGCCTTCACGTTCAGTGCGAGCGAGGCGCCGGGCATGGTCGACGTGCACTTCAAGATCGCCGACGGCTACTACATGTACCGCGAGCGCTTCGCCTTCGCAGTCCGCAACGGCACGGCGCAATTGGGCGAGGCGCAAATCCCGCCCGGCCACGTCAAGTTCGATCCGACCTTCCAGAAGAATGTCGAAACCTATCGCAGCGAGCTGACGATCCGCGTGCCGGTGCAGAAGGCGAGCGGTCCGTTCGATCTTGCGGTGACATCGCAGGGCTGCGCCGATGCTGGCATCTGTTATCCGCCCGCGGAACACGTGTTCCACGTGAGCGGCGCCGCTTTGCAGGCCGCGACGGCTGGCCAGAGCGCCGTGCCGGGCGCAGCGAACCCGACGCCCGCGCCTCAGCCGCAAACCACCGCGGTACCCGCAGCAGGTGACACCGAAGAACCCTGGTACGAGCGCGCCACGAGCGCCGATTACGCGCAATCGCTGTTGCAAGGCGGCGGCTTTTTCGCCGTGGTCGGCCTGTACTTCGTAGCCGGCATGGTGCTGAGCCTCTTGCCCTGCTCGTACCCGATGATCCCGATACTGTCGGCGATCATCGTCGGTGAGGGCGCTCGCGTCACGCGCTCGCGCGGCTTCGCGCTCTCGTTCGTCTACGTGCTCGGCATGGCGCTCGTCTACACGGTGCTGGGCATTGCCGCTGCGCTGGTCGGCCAGAGCCTTGGCGCTTGGCTGCAGAACCCGTGGGTGTTGGGCGTGTTCGCAGTGCTCCTCACCGCATTCGCCGTCATGCTGATCGCGGGCTACGACATCGCCCTGCCGCAGCGCTGGCAGGACGGCGCCTCGCGCGCCACCCAGGGCCGTTCCGGCGGCAAATTCGCCGCGGTCGCCGTGATGGGCGCGCTTTCCGCGCTCGTGGTGGGGGCCTGCATGACCGCGCCGCTCTTCGCGGTGCTGGCGTTCATCGCGCACACGGGCAACGCCGTACTCGGCGGCGCGGCGCTCTTTGCGATGGGCCTCGGTCTCGGCGTCCCGCTGATGGTCCTCGGCCTCGGCGCGGGCTCGCTGCTGCCGCGTGCGGGCACGTGGATGGATGGCGTGAAGGTGTTCTTCGGCGTCGTGCTGCTCGCGGCCGCGCTCTGGATCGTCTGGCCGGTGCTCGGCGCCACCGCGCAGATGCTGCTCGCCGCCCTCTGGCTGCTGCTCGCGGCCGCCGTGCTTGGCCTCTTCACGCCGAACGCGGGTGCGGCCAATGTGTGGCGGCGCCTCGGGCGTGGCCTCGGCGCTGCGTTCGCGATCTGGGCGGCGACGCTGATCGTCGGTCTTGCGGCGGGTTCGACGGATCCGCTGCGTCCGCTCGCGGTGCTGGCCGCGCGCGTGGGCGGCGCGAGCGATGTTGCCGCTGCAGGCGCGGCGCAGTCCGGCGGCGCCAACGAAGCGAACGCGCTGGTGTTCGCGCCCGTGCGCTCGCCCGCGCAACTCGATGCGGCGCTCAAGACCGCGGGCAAGCCGTCGATGCTCGACTTCTACGCCGACTGGTGCGTGAGCTGCAAGGAAATGGAGAAGTTCACCTTCAGCGACCCGCGCGTGCAGGCGCGCCTCGCGGAGCTGGGCCTGTTGCGCGCCGATGTGACCGCCAACAATTCGGACGACCAGGCACTGCTCAAGCGCTTCGGCCTCTTCGGACCGCCGGGCATCATCTTCTTCGATACGCAAGGGCGCGAAGTGCTGCGCGTGGTCGGCTACGAAAATGCCGACCGGTTCCTCGCGCGTCTCGATCGCGTGACGGCGCCGGCGCCGCAGACGCCGGCAGCGCCATCGGCCTGATCGGCGGCAAGGCGCGCGCGTGAGAACGCGCCTCGGCCCAAAAGCAAAAAGGCACGTCCATGGACGTGCCTTTTTTCATGCGACGCGTGCAGTGCTTACTTCTGTGCGCGCAGCAAACGCGCGGCGTCTAGCGCGAAATACGTGAGGATGCCGTCGGCGCCCGCGCGCTTGAACGCGAGCAGCGATTCCATCATCACCTTGTCGTGATCGAGCCAGCCGTTTTGCGCGGCGGCCTTGAGCATGGCGTACTCGCCGCTCACCTGGTACACGTAGGTCGGAAAGCGGAATTCGTCCTTCACGCGGCGCACGATGTCGAGATACGGCATGCCGGGCTTCACCATCACCATGTCGGCGCCTTCCTCGATGTCGAGGCGCACTTCGCGCAGCGCCTCGTCGGAGTTCGACGGGTCCATCTGGTAGGTCATCTTGTTGCCCTTGCCCAGATTCGACGCCGAGCCCACGGCATCGCGGAACGGACCATAGAACGCCGAGGCGTATTTGGCCGAGTACGCCATGATGCGCGTGTGGATGTGGTTCTCGCTTTCGAGCATCTCGCGGATCGCACCGATGCGCCCGTCCATCATGTCCGAAGGCGCGACGATATCGACACCGGCTTCCGCCTGCGCGCGCGCCTGCGCGACGAGGATCTCGATGGTCTCGTCGTTGATGACGTAGCCGTTCTCGTCGAGCACGCCGTCCTGGCCGTGGCTCGTGTACGGGTCGAGCGCGACGTCGCAAAGCACGCCGAGGTCGGGGAAACGCTTCTTCAGTTCTCGCACGGCGCGCGGAATCACGCCGTCGGGGTTCGTCGCCTCGATGCCATCGGGCGTCTTGAGCGCCGGATCGACAACGGGGAAGAGCGAAAGCACCGGAATGCCGAGTTCGACGCACTGCTCGGCGACGCCCATCAGCAGATCGATCGACACGCGTTCGACGCCGGGCATCGACGGCACGGCTTCGCGCACGTTGTTGCCCGCGATGACGAATACGGGGTAGATCAGGTCGTTCGTGGTGAGGAGGTTTTCGCGCATCAGACGGCGCGAGAAATCGTCACGTCGCATGCGGCGCGGACGATGATGCGGATAGAAGCTCATGTCGGCGGATATCTTGAAACGGGATGGGTCCCGGGGCGCAGGAAACTTTTCGGGACAATGGTATATCATACCGATCGAGCGAGGCGCCTGGCGCCGAGCTCCCCGCTTCTCCTCCCTGAGCGGGTGCCTGTCGTTTTTCGATAAGGCTGTTTAACCCGCCGGAAATCACGGCGGGTTTTTTTATGTGCGCCGAAAGGGCGCGTGGCAAGGCCCCGCGGCGCAAGCCGGAACGGGCGCTTGTGCCAGCGTTTGGCGTGGTCTGTATGCGGTAGCGCACATAACGCGGAAAATGCCGCGCCGGCCTTGCGAAAAGATATGATGAAAGCGCATGAAAAGCCCGACAGTGTGGGCTTTCAGACGACGGAGGGCCTGCCCGAAGCGACTGGCCCGAGGTGCGCTATTCCGCTTGCGTGTCGGTTTCGCCGACAGCTTCCCGCGGCACAATCCAGCTCTCGATTACGGCATGCGCCTCGTCGAGCCCCACGCGCTTGAGCGCCGAAAAAAGCTGAGCGCTCAGCTTCCCTTCGTAGCCTTGCTTGCTGTACTCGTCGAACGCCTTGTTCGTCGTGCGCAGCGCGAGCAGGCTTTCTTGGCGCGTCAATTTGTCGCACTTTGTGAGGAGTGCGTGGATCGGCTTGCCCGTCGGTGCAAACCACTCGATCATGCGGCGGTCGAGGTCGGTGAGCGGGCGGCGGGCATCCATCATCAGAATGAGGCCCGAGAGCTGCGCGCGCGTTTGCAGATACAGCGAGAGAAGTTGCTCCCAGTGCGCCTTCGCGGCGGCCGGCACCTCGGCATAGCCGTAGCCGGGCAGGTCGACGAGATAGCCCGCGGGTTCGTCGGCGGGGCCGACCGAGAAGTAGTTGATGTGCTGGGTGCGGCCCGGCGTCTTCGAGGCGAAGGCGAGCCGCTTCTGGTTGCACAGCAGATTGATGGCGGTGGACTTGCCGGCGTTCGAACGGCCGGCGAACGCGACCTCGGGCCGCGCCGTAGCGGGCAGGTCGCGCAGATGATTTACCGTCGTGAAGAAGCGGGCTTGGTGCAGCAGGAAGGCCATCGGAAAAGGACCACAATGTGAGACAACGCGGCGGGTGGCCCGCCGGGCCCGGACGCGCCCGGGATGGATTCTGGGATATCGGGGGCAGGCCCGACTGGCGCCGTGGCGCCTTGCGCGCTATTGTACAATGCGATGGTTTACTGAATACCAGCAAGGCCAGCGCGGGCCTTTCGAGGTAGATCGGTCGCTGTCGTACATTGCAGAACCTGATTCCCACAAGACGAAACAAGGTGCGCGAATGAATCGACTGGGCAAGTGCTTGAAGGTATTCGAGAGTGCGATAGCGTCAGGTCTTACAGCAGGTTTATTCATGATGGCGGGGCAGGCAAGCGCGGCGGATCAGGGAACGCCGGCCAAGCCCGACGTCGCCCGGGGGCAAGCCATTGCGGCGCAGGTCTGCGCGGCCTGTCACGCGGCCGACGGCAACAGCTCCGGCGGCGCGTATCCCAAGCTCGCCGGGCAGCACGCCGACTATCTCGTCAAGCAACTCAAGGACTTCAAACCGCAGCCCGGCGGCAAGCCGGCGGCGCGCGCAAACCCCATCATGGCCGGCTTCGCTGCCGCGCTGTCAGACCAGGATATGATCAACGTCGCAGCCTGGTTCGCCTCCCAGACACCCAAGCCCGGCTACGCGCACGACGCGAAGACCGTGCCGTTTGGCCAGTCGATCTGGCGCGGCGGCATTGCCGACAAGGGCGTGCCAGCCTGTGCAGCGTGCCACGGACCCACGGGACAGGGAATTCCGATCCAGTTTCCGCGCCTTTCTGGCCAGTGGTCGGAATATGTCGTTGCACAACTCAATGCTTTCCAGCAGGGCACGCGTAACAATAACGATCCGATGCGAACCATCGCGCACCGGCTCTCGGACGACGAGATCAAGGCGGTCGCCGATTACGCCGCCGGCCTGCATTGAGCGCAGCAGTTTCGCCGCGCGTGTGATCAGCAGTCTCACGGCGCGGCTGGCCGGAAAACAAGAAAAGGGTGAGGGCGTCGTCACGCTGACGGCGCGCCTGCACCCTTTTTTGCTGTAGCGCCTCATCGGCAAGAAAGCAGCAAGAGCGAAAAAGCGGAGTTTGAATGAGCGTCACCACGCAGGGTTTGCAGTTGAATGTTCGCCAGAAGGCCGTGAAAAGCGCCGTCGAGCTGATCAGTTCGATGCGCTTCGCGATTGCGCTGCTCGTCGTGCTCGCCATCGCGAGCATCATCGGCACGGTGCTCACGCAGGACGACCCGTACCCGAACTACGTCAACCAGTTCGGCCCCTTCTGGGCCGACATCTTCCGCTCGCTGAGCCTCTACACGGTCTACAGCGCGTGGTGGTTCATGACGATCCTCGGCTTTCTCGTGGTGTCGGTTTCGCTGTGCGTGATCCGCAACGCGCCGAAGATGATCGCCGACATGAAGAGCTGGAAGGACAAGGTCCGCGAAGGCAGCCTGCGCGCGTTCCATCACAAGGGCGAGTTCGCGGTGGAGGGCGGCACGCGCGAGCAAACGGCCGCCACGCTCGGCAAGCTGGCGGGGCGCATGGGCTATCGGTTCGTCACGCGCGAGAGCGATGGGGCCACGCTCATCGCGGCCAAGCGCGGTGCGCTCACGAAGATCGGCTATATCTTCGCCCACCTCGCGATCGTGATCATCTGCCTCGGCGGCCTGCTCGACAGCAATCTGCCGATCAAATTCCAGATGTGGCTGTTCGACAAGACGCCCATCCGCAGCAACGCAGTCATCAACGACATTGCGCCCGAGCATCGGCTCTCGCAGTCGAACCCGACGTTCCGCGGCTACGCCTGGGTGCCCGAGGGCCAGTTCGTTTCCACGGCCATCCTCAACCAGCCCGACGGCTCGCTGATCCAGGACCTGCCGTTCTCCATCCAGCTCAACAAGTTCATCGTCGATTACTACTCGACCGGCATGCCCAAGCTCTTTGCGAGCGACATCGTCGTGATCGACCACAAGACGGGCCAGCGCGTTCCGGCGCGCATCGAGGTGAACGAGCCGTTCGAGTACGACGGCGTGTCGATCTATCAGTCGAGCTTCCAGGACGGCGGCTCGCAGATGTCGATGACGGCGTGGCCCATGTCGGGAGCGAGCGCGAAGCACTTCCCGTTCGGCGGCACGATCGGCAATTCGGCGCCCCTCGCGGTGCCCGCCGGCCAGACGGTGCCGGGCGTGGATGGGCAGACGATCGAATTCGCGGACTTCCGGGCGATCAACGTCGAGAACATCTCGAACGGCAGCGGCGCGAACGACGCGCGCGGTGTGGCCCACCAGTCGCTCAAGGAAGCGTTCGACGAGCGCCTCGGCTCCGGTGCGAAGAGCTCGAAGCCGCTCGATCTGCATAACGTCGGCCCCTCGGTGCAGTACAAGGTGCGCGACAAGAACGGCCAGGCGCGCGAGTACAACAACTACATGCTGCCCGTGGAAGTGGGCGGCGGCGACCGCATGTTCCTCGCGGGCATGCGCGAGAATCCCGACGATCCGTTCCGCTACCTGCGTATTCCCGCCGACACCGGCGGCACGCCGAAGGAGTGGATGATGCTGCGCGCGGCTTTCGAGGACCCCGCCTTGCGCGCGCAGGCCGCGAAGCGTTTCGCCGCGCGCTCCGTCCCCGATTCGAACCGCGAGTTGCAACAGCATCTCGAAGACAGCGCCGAGCGCGTCTTGACCCTTTTCGCGGGCTCGGACGCGCCGCAGGCAGGTGCTGCGGTTGCTGCAGGCGCCGCTGGCGGCTTCCAGGCCGTGGCCGCGTTCATCGACAAGTCGGTGCCGAAGGAGCAGCAGGAAAAGGCCGCGAGCCTCCTGCTGCGCATGCTCGAGGGTGCGACATGGGATCTCTGGCAGCTCGCGCGCGAGCAGGCCGGCGAGCCCGATCTGAAGCCCGATGCCGACGCCGCGCGCTTCGTGCAGGACTCGATCAACGCGATATCCGACAGCTTCCTGTATGGATCTCCTGTCTATCTACAGCTCGATTCATTCAAGCAGGTGCAAGCTTCGGTATTTCAGTTGACGCGCGCGCCGGGCAAGAAAGTCGTGTATCTTGGCAGCCTGTTGCTCGTGCTCGGCATCTTCTCGATGTTCTACGTGCGTGAGCGGCGTCTGTGGTTCTGGCTGAAGGACCGGAAGGGGCAGGACGGTCAGGACCACGGCGTCGACGTCATCATGGCGATGTCGACCGCCCGCCGTACCCTCGACTTCGAGAAGGAGTTCGCCCGTACCCGCGATGCGGTCGGCCGTGCGCTAGGCGCGGCGCCGCAAACGGGCGCCACGAACGATGCGGGCGACACGAACGGCAGCGGCACGGACCGTGCGCCCTGATTCACGCACGTGATTGCAGCCACTCACGATCAACACCGGTAAGCCCATGGACTTGTCTCAGGTTTCCTCCTCCGCGAAGGCTCGCCGCGCCGAACGTGCGCAGGTGGCCAATGCCGCTGTGGCGCACGGCGCCGCGACTGCCCGTGATCCGCTCGCCGACGTCCTGTTCGACGAACGCCCTTTCCTGCGCCGCCTGACGGCGGTGGACTGGCTGTTCGCACTGGCGCTCGTGGCGGGCGCGGGCTTCGCGCTCTCGCGCTACCACGCGCATATGAACTACTACGACAAGCTGGTGCTGTGCGGCACGACGCCGGCGCTCGTCGTGCTGGGCTGGCGCTGGAAACCGGCGCGGCTGCTCATGGCCGGTATCGCGGTGCTTGCGCTGTTCGCGATCCAGATCTACCAGGGCGACCTCGCGCGCGCGGATCAGGCGTTCTTTCTCAAGTATTTCCTCTCCAGCCAGTCGGCCATTCTGTGGATGAGCGCGCTGTTCGTGCTCGCCACGCTGTTCTACTGGATCGGCCTGCTCTCACGCTCGCCCTCGGGCGGCTCGATCGGCTCGAAGCTCACATGGGCGGCGGTGCTCATGGGCTTCGTCGGCCTGATGGTGCGCTGGTACGAGTCTTATCTCATCGGCGCGGACGTCGGGCACATTCCCATCTCGAACCTCTACGAAGTGTTCGTGCTGTTCAGTCTCATCACCGCGCTCTTCTATCTGTATTA
The DNA here is from genome assembly GCF_056155635.1 of Paraburkholderia sp. BR10141. Classification (NCBI taxonomy): domain Bacteria; kingdom Pseudomonadati; phylum Pseudomonadota; class Betaproteobacteria; order Burkholderiales; family Burkholderiaceae; genus Paraburkholderia; species Paraburkholderia sp. BR10141. The sequence goes on from NZ_JBMIQH010000024.1 coordinate 45,243, forward strand.
CGAAAGGCACTACAACACGCGCGCGCTCGGCGCGTTCGTGCTGCTCGTGATCAGCGCGGCCGTGGGCTTCCTGATGTGGTACTCGATCTCGCGCGACGCGCAGCAGATCCAGCCGCTCGTGCCCGCGCTGCAGAGCTGGTGGATGAAGATCCACGTGCCGGCGAACTTCATCGGCTACGGCAGCTTCGCGCTTTCGGCCATGGTGGGCGTGGCGTACATCATGAAGGAGCGCGGCGTGCTGGCGGACCGTCTGCCCGCGCTCGAGGTGCTCGACGACGTCATGTACAAGTCGATCGCCGTGGGTTTCGCGTTCTTCACCATCGCGACCATTCTCGGCGCGCTGTGGGCGGCGCAGGCCTGGGGCGGCTACTGGAGCTGGGACCCGAAGGAAACCTGGGCGCTGATCGTGTGGCTCAACTACGCCGCCTGGCTGCATATGCGCCTCATGAAGGGCCTGCGAGGCGGCGTGGCGGCCTGGTGGGCACTTACCGGGCTGCTCGTCACGACCTTCGCATTCCTCGGCGTGAACATGTTCCTTTCGGGCCTGCACAGCTACGGCAAGCTGTAACCGAATCGGCCTGCAAGACGAACTAACCGTCGGATGCCTCGCGCTCCGACGGTTTTTTTTCGTCCGCCGGGAAGTTTTCTGCGAATTGCGCGTTTGCCCGCTTGAGGTCATCCCGTCGATCCACGTCGTGCACAGCACGGCTGGACGGGTCGAGATACGATCAATGTGCTGGCGGCGCACGCCACGCAAGAAGCAGGAGCAGCGATATGTGGATCAAGCGGAGCAGCAGGATCTTGCTCAACGGTGACGACATCCCCGCGAGCGAAATCACGCCGCAAAAGGTGTACGAACAGCGTCGGCGCATTCTGCGGGCAGCGGGCGCGCTTGCGCTCGGCGGCATTGCGGGGCCGTTCGGTGCAAGAGAGGCGCTTGCGGAATACGCCCCCGGCGACCCGAAGGCGCAGAAGCTCGCCGCGCAGACGAACACGAAGTTCGTCGCGCTCGACAAGGTCACGCCCTACAAGGACATCACGACCTATAACAACTTCTACGAGTTCGGCACCGACAAGGGCGATCCGGCTCAAAACGCGCACACGCTGCGGCCGCGTCCGTGGAAGCTCAGCGTCGAGGGCGAGGTGAAGAACCCGAAGGTCTATGACATCGACGAGATTCTCAAGCTCGCGCCGCTCGAAGAGCGCGTGTACCGGCATCGTTGCGTGGAGGGCTGGTCGATTGTCGTGCCGTGGATCGGTGTTTCGCTTTCCGAACTGATCCGCCGCGCGCAGCCCACGGGCAACGCGCGCTACGTGCAGTTCATCACGCTCGCCGACCCCTCGCAAATGCCGGGTCTCGCCGAGCCGATTCTCGACTGGCCGTATTCCGAAGGCCTGCGCATGGACGAAGCGATGAATCCGCTCACGCTGCTCACGGTCGGCCTTTACGGCCAGGTGCTGCCGAACCAGAACGGCGCGCCCGTGCGTGTGATGGTGCCGTGGAAGTACGGCTTCAAGAGCGCGAAGTCGCTGGTGAAGATCCGCTTCGTCGAGAACCAGCCGCCCACGAGCTGGAACAAGTACGCGCCGAACGAATACGGCTTTTATTCGAACGTGAATCCGAACGTCGATCACCCGCGCTGGAGCCAGGCCACGGAGCGGCGCATCGGCGAAGACGGCTTCTTCCAGCCCAAGCGCAAGACGCTCATGTACAACGGCTACGGCGACCTCGTCGCGTCGATGTATCAGGGCATGGATCTGCGCAAGAACTTCTGAGCAACGAGCTTGATGGAGCGAGAGATGGAATCGACGACGACACCACAGGCCGCCGCGCGCGTGGGGGCGGGCCAGGCGCGCCCTGCGCGAAAGGCGGGTGTGGCGAGCGTGACGGGCCCGCGCTGGCTGCCGTGGGCGAAGGTGGCGGTGTTCGTCACGGCGTTGTATCCGCTTGCGCGCCTCGTGCTGTTCGGCTTCACGGACGGGCTCGGTGCGAATCCGATCGAGTTCATCACGCGTTCCACGGGCCTGTGGACGCTGGTATTCCTCTGCATCACGCTCGCGGTCACGCCGCTGCGACGAATCACGGGCTGGAATACGCTGGTCCGCTTTCGACGCATGCTGGGCCTCTTCGCGTTTTTCTACGCGACGCTGCACTTCACGACCTACATCTGGTTCGACAAGTGGTTCGATGTCGCCGCGATGTTCAAGGACGTGGGCAAGCGGCCGTTCATCACGGTGGGTTTTGCCGCGTTCGTGCTGCTCATTCCGCTCGCCGTGACGTCCACGCGCGCGATGGCGCGCCGGCTCGGACGCCGCTGGCAGACGCTGCATCGGCTCATCTACGCGATCGGCGTGCTGGCGATCCTGCACTTCTGGTGGATGAAGGCGGGCAAGCACGACCTCGTGCTGCCCAAGCTCTACGGCGCGATCATGCTGGCGCTGCTCGGCTGGCGCGCGGCCGTGTGGCTGCTTGCGCGCTGGCGTGCCGCGCGCGCGGATGCGGGCGCCGCGTAGGTGCAGAGCACGCAGGCAGGCAAATAAAAAGCGACGCCGAGGCGTCGCTTTTTTCATGGGGGGCGGACGAAAGACTCAGTCCGGCAGCACGCGCTCACTGGCGAACAACTCCGCCACGTTTTCGCGCTCGCGCGCGAGATGCACGCGCTTGCCGTCGACCATCACTTCGGCGGCGCGCGCACGCGTGTTGTAGTTCGAGCTCATCACGAAGCCGTAGGCGCCCGCGGAGCGGATCGCGAGCACGTCGCCCGGTTCGATCGCGAGCGAGCGTGCGCGGCCCAGCCAGTCGCCGCTTTCGCACACGGGGCCGACCACGTCGTAGGTTTGCGGTGCCGACTGGCGCGCAACGACCGGCTCCATCGCGTGATACGCGTCGTACATGGCGGGACGGGCGAGGTCGTTCATCGCGGCGTCGACGATCGCGAAGTTCTTCTCCGAGCCTGGCTTCAGGAACTCGACCGTGGTGAGCAGGATGCCCGCATTGCCCACGAGCGAGCGGCCCGGCTCGAAGTACACCTCGCGCGCCTTGCCCGTTTTTGCGCCATACGCCTCGATGCGGTCGAGCACCGTGCGCACGAACTCGCCGATGTCGGGCGGCGTTTCGTCGTCGTAGGTGATGCCGAGGCCGCCGCCCACGTCGATGTGGCGGATGCTCACGCCGTCGGCTTCGATCTGGTCGACGAGTTCGAGCAGCTTGTCGATGGCGTCGAGATACGGCGCGATTTCGGTGATCTGCGAGCCGATATGGCAGTCGATGCCGACCACGTCCAGGTGCGCCATGGCCGCGGCCGCGCGATAGGTCGCGCGCGCTTCGTCGAATGCCACGCCGAACTTGTTCGCCTTCAGGCCGGTGGAAATGTACGGATGCGTTTTCGGATCGACGTCCGGATTCACGCGCAGCGAAACCGGCGCCTTCTTGCCGAGCTTGCCCGCCACCTCGTTGAGGCGGTCGAGTTCGGGAATCGATTCGACGTTGAAGCACTTCACGCCCGCTTCGAGCGCCTCGCGCATTTCGCCGGCGGTCTTGCCGACGCCCGAGAACACCACGTCCTGCGCTTTGCCGCCTGCCGCGAGCACGCGGGCGAGCTCGCCCGCCGAAACGATGTCGAAGCCCGCGCCTTCGCGCGCGAACACGTTGAGCACGGCGAGATTGCTGTTCGCCTTGACCGCGACGTGCACCTTGGCGCGGCGGCCGGCGCAGGCGTCGGCGTAGGCGTGCCATGCAGCGGTGAGCGCCGCGCGCGAATACACATAAAGCGGCGTGCCGTACTGTGCGGCGAGATCTGCGGCCGAGACGCCTTCTACGAAGAGCGTGCCGTTATCGCGGTGAAAAGCGGACTGGGTCATGCGAGCGTTTTTACTGGGTTGGCGTGGCGTCGGAAGCCGCCTGCGGGCTGCCGGTGGTCGCGGGTGGGGTGCCGAGTTCGGTGTCCGGGGACAACGACAGCGGCGTGCCGGAGGTGTCCGGAATCGTGCCGATGGGCGCCGATGCAGACTCGGGAGCGCTCGCGGGCGTCGCGCCGGTTTCCGGCTGCGTGGTTTCGAAATTGGGCTTGGGCGGAAGCGGCGGCACGGTGGGCATGTAGAGCGCGCCGCGCTGGCCACAGCCTGCGAGCGCGACGGCGCCGATCGCAAAAGCCGCTAGAATCGCGCGGGGCGTCCATGCGCTGGGGGCCGCTGCGCGCGTCCGGGAAATGACACGCATAATTGTCCCTGAATGAATAACCGGTGGAGTTTAGCATGCCAGACAATGACTACCTGAGCCGCGCGGAGGCCGTGCTGGCGGCCGTAGAGCGGGCCGTGGACGAGGCCGAAGCGGACATCGAACTCGAGCGCAGCGGCAACGTTCTGACGCTCGAATTCGAGAATCGCACGAAGATCATCGTGAACCTGCAGCCGCCGATGCGCGAAATCTGGATCGCGGCGAAGGCGGGCGGTTTCCACTATCGCTTCATCGACGACAAATGGCGCGACACGCGCACGGGCACCGAATTCTTCTCGGCGCTCACGGCCTATGCAACGGAGCAGGCGGGCGAGCCGGTACGGTTCGAGCCATAAGCGCCCAAGCGTGAGCTCATAAAAGAAACGGGCGCGAGTCGCAAGACTGTGAACTGAACCCCAAGAGTTGGACATAGATCCGACCCTTGGGGTTTTTTCATGGCCATTGCTGCGGAGTGCCTCAGTGCCCGCGGAACAGATTCATGATGTCTTCCTTCTCCTTCGCATTCACGTGCTCGGGCGTCGGATCTGCACCGGCATCGTCGGCGCCCGATGCGCCGCCAGCCGACGCCTCGAGCGCCGCCTGACTGATGCCCACTGTCGAGACGAAGCCGTGGCCCGGCGTGGCGTCGGCGTAGTAGAGCTCGTCGCCGAGCGTAACGATGCCGTCCGGCATCGCCATCTTGTACTCGGGCACGCCGCTGAGCGCCTTCTGCATGTAGTCGATCCAGACCGGCAGCGCGAGACCGCCGCCCGTTTCCTTGTCGCCGAGGCTGCGCGGGTTGTCGTAGCCGATCCAGGCGATCGCGGCCAGCGTGTGCTGATAGCCCGCGAACCACGCGTCGCGCGAGTCGTTGGTCGTGCCGGTCTTGCCGCCCAGGTCGGTGCGCTTGAGGACGTTCGACTTCGCGCCCGTGCCGCGCTGCGCGACGCTCTGCAAGAGGCTGTTCATGATGAACGCGTTGCGCGGGTCGATGGCGCGCGGCGCGTTCTGCTCGGCCACGAGCGGCTGCGCCTGGGCGACCACCATGCCGCGCTGGTCGGTGACTTCGGCGATCAGATACGGATTCACGCGATACCCGCCGTTGGCGAACACCGAGTAGCCGGCGGCCATCTGCAGGGGCGTGACGAGACCCGCGCCGAGCGCCATCGGCAGGTAGGCGGGATGCCGGTCGGCGTCGAAGCCGAAGTGCGTGATGTACTGCTGCGCGTACTTCGTGCCGATGTGGTTGAGGATACGGATCGACACGAGGTTCTTCGACTTCATGAGCGCCGTACGCATGCTCATGGGGCCGTCGAAGCCGCCGCCGTAGTTCTTCGGCTCCCACGGCTGGCCGCCCGTTTCGGCGGCGCTGAAGAAGAGCGGCGCGTCGTTGATGACCGTCGCCGGCCCGAGCCCCTTGTCGAGCGACGCCGAGTAGATGAACGGCTTGAAGCTCGAACCCGGCTGACGCCACGCCTGGGTGACGTGGTTGAACTTGTTCTTGTTGAAGTCGAAGCCGCCCACGAGCGCGCGGATCGCGCCGTCCTGCGGCACGATCGAGATGAATGCGCCTTCGATTTGCGGCAGCTGCGTGATCGACCAGTCGCCTGCGTTGTTGCGCGCGAGGCGGATGATCGCGCCCGGCCGGATCTTCTGCGACGGCTGCGCGCGCGCGGAGAGCGCGAACTGCGCGAAGCGCAGCCCGTCGCCAGTGACGCTCGTGGTGTTGCCGTCCATGAACGTGACCCGCACTTCCTTCGGGCTCGCCGCCGTGACGACCGCCGCCACGAGTTCGCCGTTGTCGGGGTGCTCGACGAGCGCGTCGTCGATGGCCTGCTCTCGCTCGTCGCTGTCCGTGGGCAGGTCGATGAACGCCTCGGGCCCGCGATAGCCGTGGCGCCGTTCGTAGTCCATCAGTCCCCTGCGCAGCGCGCGATAGGCGACATCCTGATCGGCGGAGTCGATGGTGGTGACGACGTTCAGTCCGCGCGTGTACGCCTCCTCGTGGTACTGCGCGTACATCATCTGGCGCACCATTTCCGCGACGTACTCGGCGTGGACGCTGAATTCCTTGCCCGCACCCTTGACGACGAGCGGCTGCGCCGCGGCCTCGTCGTACTGCTGCTGGGTGATGTAATGCAGCTCGAGCATGCGCTGGAGAATGTACTCCTGGCGCACCTTCGCCCGCTTCGGATTGACGACCGGGTTGTAGGCCGACGGCGCCTTGGGCAGCCCGGCCAGCATCGCGCACTCGGCGAGTGTGAGATCTTTCAGATCCTTTCCGAAGTACACGCGCGCGGCGCTCGCGAAGCCATATGCGCGCTGGCCCAGATAGATCTGATTCATGTACACCTCGAGAATCTGATCCTTCGAGAGTTTCGACTCGATCTTATAGGCGAGCAGCATCTCGTAAATCTTGCGCGTGTAGGTCTTTTCGCTCGAAAGGAAGAAGTTGCGCGCCACCTGCATGGTGATCGTGCTGGCGCCCTGGGTGGCATGGCCATTGGTGAGCGCGACAAAGCCCGCGCGCGCAATGCCGGCGAGGTCGACGCCGCCGTGATCGTAGAAGCGCGCGTCTTCGATGGCGAGAATGGCCTTCTTGAGGTTGTCCGGCACGTCCTTGAAATGGACGATGTCGCGCCGCTCCTCGCCGAATTCGCCGATCAGCACATGGTCGCGCGTGTAGATGCGCAGCGGCACCTTCGGGCGATAGTCGGTGAGCGCCTCGAGCGACGGCAGGTTCGGTGTCGCCACGACGAGCGCGTAGCCGAGTACGAGCGCCACACACACCACGCCGGCGAAAATGAGGCCGAAAAAGGCGATCAGCAGCGTGGCCCACCACGGGCGCTTGCGCCGCCGGGGCGGCTCGGGCGGCGTGGAAGGCGGTACGGACGAAGGAAGCTGATCTTGCATACGAACACCAGAAAAACAGTCCCGCGATTATAGCCGCCGCTCGCCCGCTGGCTTTCGATACGCTTACATGGACGGCGCGGGCGAGCACGCGATCCGCTGTTTCTGTCGATGCGTCCGCTGACGCCTCTGCTGATATTCGCACTGTAGACGCGCCCCTGGCGCGTGGATAGCGCTGGCGGCGACCGTTGGCCGTTCGGCCGAGTATTCGTGCGCCACCGCGATTCGCACAATTTCTCCATCGACGCGCTGCGAACGGTTTGCGGCGCGCGGACGTACGGGAGGGATGCGATGGGTTTCGGGAATCCGCTGTTGTTGGGCGCTCGCCGGTTTGCCGCGGGTGTGGATTTAAGCGCGCGCGGGGTCACGCTGGTGGTGTTGAGCCAGCGCATTGTCGGGGCGGGGCCGGTCCGCCTCGAATGGCTGGCGAGCGCGCCGCTCGCGCGCGAGGCGCTCGCCGGCGCGGAGATCGTCGACCGGGCGGCCATCGTCGCGGCGCTTCGCTGCGTGTTTGGCGAGTTGCCGCGCGCCAGCGCGGCGGCGTCGCTGCGTTGCGCCATGGCGCTGCCCACGAGCGCGACGCTCGTCGCGACCGTGCCGCTTGCGCGTCTGGCGCCGGCGGGCGCGATGGACGAATCGGGTATTCACGCAGCGCTGGAGCCGTTCGTGCTGGCGGAGGCGGAGCGCACGGCGGGCGTGGAGCGCGGCGAGCTGGCGGTCGACTGGAGCGTGCTGCCGGCCACCCCGCGCAGCCGCGAAGCACAGGTGACGATCGCGGCGACGCCGCGGCAGCATCTCGAATCGCGCATCGAATGCGCGGCAATGGCGGGCATCACGCTGTGCGCCGTGGACGGCGAGGCGCACGCCGCGTTGCGCGCCATGCGGCACGCGGCGGTGTACGAGTTGCCGCCGCACGAACCCTGGGTGGCGATCTGGGTCGGCCCGGAAGGCGTGCACGGCTGGTTGCTCGTCGACGACTCGGTCATCCGGCACATGCGCTTTCCCGCGCTCGAACATGCCGATCTCGTGGAGGCGCTGCACGACCTCGTCGACGGCGAGCAGGCCGGCTGCGTGCAGGTCTCGGGCGAGCTTGCCATGCTTCGCGGCGCAAACTTCACGATGGCCGACATCGGCGACGCGCTGGGTGCGCCAGTGCTGCCGTTCGAATGCGCACCGCTGGCCGACGTCGAGTGGCCGCTCGCGGCGACGCTGTTGCACGATCCGGCGTGCGCGGTGGCCTTCGGGCTCGCGCTGCGCGGGGTGGCGGAATGACGCTCGCGCGCGCTGTGCGCGGCTTTCCGGGCCGGGCCGTCGGCGGTTTCAACTTGCTGCCGTGGCGGCGCCGCGCCATCCGCAGGAGGCTCCGCTGGCGCCTGCTCGAATGGGGCGCCGCGGCGCTTGGCGGATGCGCGTGTGCGCTGGGTGTCGTGCTTTGGCAGCGCATCGAATGCAGCACGCTCGAGGCTCGGCGCGAGGCGCTGGAGCGGCCACTGGCGCAGTGGCGCGCACCGCTCGCCGAGGCGCAGCGCCTCACGCGGGAGATCGAAGCGCGCCGCATCGGCGATCGACTCGCCCGACAGCACGCGCAGGCGACGGCGCGCTTTTTCGCCCTTGCGGACGCGTTGGCGAGTGAGCCTGCTCCAGGCGTCGGCTTGCAGCAGCTTGCGCAGTCCGCCGATGAAACCGATCTACAGGCGAGCGCGGCGGACGAATCGGCGGCTGCGGCCTGGCTCGGACGCCTACGCTCGCTGCCCGACGTCGAGGCCTTGAGCGTGCGCGAACTCAAGCGCGGCGTGCCGGCTGGCGCTGCACGCGAGCGTGTGCCCGATGGCGAACCGATTCGCGTGGCAGCTCATCTCGTCTGGCAAGGCGCGAGCACTGTGCCGCAGGGCGGCGCACCGCGAGTGCGCGAGGCGTCCCGAGCGTCGAGCGGCGCCGCCGCGAAGGAGGCGACATGAGCACGATGCCTGCGCACGCTGGACAGGAGCGGGGGCTTGTTTCGCCGCAGTCAGGCAGGGGCAGCGCATTGCGCGGATGGCCGCCGCTTCACGCGTGGAGCACGCGCCGCCGCCGGGCTGTCGCGTCGATGATTGCCGTGCTGGCTCTCGCCGCCGCGGGCGTCGCCTGCATCGTCGGAGATCCACTCGGTGTGAATGCAGCTCGCGCCGAGCTGCAAGCCGCTCAAAAGCGCTACGGCGATGCGCAGCAAGTCTTGGCGCGCCTGCCCGCGCTGCGCGACGCTGCGGCGCGAACGGCTTCGGGTGCGCCGCGTGCCGGCAATTCCGCCGACGATATTCGCCGCATCTCGCAGCTCGCCGCGCAATCGGGCCTCGTGCTGCATGCGCTGGAGCCTGGCGTTGCGAGCGGCGCACAAGCCGAGGCGTCCCGGTCGATCAAGCTGGTCGCGCAAGGCAGCTTCGCGCAACTGCGTGGACTGCTCGAAGGGTTGGCGCGCGAGCCGGCGCTCACGGTGCCATCCGAGCTTGCAGTCCGGCGCACGGGAACCGGTTTGTCGGTCTCGGCAACGTTGCGTGTGTACGATGCGCTGCCCGCCGTGCCGCTGGCGGTGGCTCCGGGAGCGGCGGCTCGCGATCCCTTCACGCATGCGGCTGCGGCCGGTACGGCGGAAGACGGGTGGCGCCTTGCCGGCATCCTCCAGGATCGGCAGCGCATCGTCGCGCTGGTGGAAACGCCTGATGGCGTCGTGACCGCGCAGGCGGGAGAGGCGATCGGCGACGCTCGCGTGCTGGAAATCAGGCCGGCGCGGGTTGTCGTCGCGGCGGGTGGGACGACGCGCGCGCTCGGCTGGGCGGAGCCGGTGAAATGAGCGCGCTGAAGCGGACCGTTGCCGTCCTCGCCCCGTTGATGGTGAGTGTTGCCGCGGGCGCTGCATGGGCCGCGGTGCCTCAGCCTCGGCCTGGGTGGGCACATTCGCCGGCGGCGCTCGCGCACTACGAAGTGCCGCCGTTGCCCGATGGTGCGGCGGAGCCCGCAGCGAAACAGTGGACCGCCAATCCGTTCGTAGGAGGCAGCGATGCCCCGATGCCCGAAGACGTTTCGCAGGCACGCGCAGACGGCGGCGCTCACGTATCCCAACCCGTAGCCGAACCTTCGCGCGAACCCGGCGACGCGTCGGCAGCCGGGCCGCTCGAAGGGCCGCCCGTACCGCTGCGCGCGCCGATGCGGCTTGGCGACGCGGCGGCAGACAACGACGGTTTGCCGCCAAACCGGCCGATCACGCTCAACTTCCAGCGCGCTGAAATCATCGCCGTTCTGCAAGCGTTCGCCCAGTTCACGAAGCTCAATATCGTCGCAAGCGAACGAGCGCGCGGCCAGGTGACGTTGCGCCTCGACCGCGTGCCGTGGCGTACCGCGTTCGACCTGCTGCTCGAGGTGAACGGCCTGGCGATGTCGCGCATCGGCGATGTGATCTGGGTCGCGCCCGCCGCGGAGCTGGCGGCGCGCGAGCGGCAGCGTTACGAGGCGCACGCCCGGGCCGCGGAGCTGGAGCCGCTCGCCAGCCGCTCGTTCGAGCTGCATTACGCGCGCGCCGAGGAATTGCGGCGTTTCCTGACAGGCACGGGGTCACAGCGCGCACTCTCGAAGCGCGGCACGGCGGTGGCGGACGCGCGCACGAACCTCCTTTTCGTCACCGACCTGCCGGCGCGACTCGACCAGATCAGCGAGCTCGTGTGGCGGCTCGACGCGCCCGCGCGTCAGGTGCTGATCGAGGCGCGCATCGTCGAAGGAGACGAGGGGCTGTCGCGCGAGCTGGGCGTGCGTCTTGGCGTAACGCCGGTGAGTGTGGACGGCTCGACGGCCCGCGGCTTGACCGCCCGAGCCGACGGCACGGTGTACGACCTCGCGGCGGGCCCGATTTCCGGCTTCGAGCCTGCAGGCCTTGGGCTCACGCTGCTGGCCGCGCGCGCCACGCGCCTGCTCGACATCCAGTTGAGCGCGCTCGAGGCCGAAGGGCGCGGGCGCGTGGTGTCGAGTCCGCGCGTCGTCACCGCCGACCGCACGAAGGCCGTCGTCGAGCAGGGCACCGAGCTGCCTTATCAGGCCAAGGTCGGGCAGGGCGTTTCGGGCGTGCAGTTCCGGCGCGCAAGCCTGAAACTCGAAGTCGAGCCGCAGATCACACCCGATGGCCGCGTGATACTCGACCTCGATGTGGCGAAGGACAGTGTCGGCGAGCAAACGGCCGCCGGGCCTGCAATTAACACCAAACACGTGCAGACGCGCGTGGAAATCGAGGACGGCGGGACGGTCTCAATTGGCGGCATCGACGCGACGGATGACCGCGATGATGTGACGCGCGTGCCACTCCTGGGCAAAATACCGGTTCTGGGCGCGCTTTTTTCGCATCGCGCGCACCGGGATCAACGCAGCGAGCTGGTGGTATTCATCACGCCGCGCGTCGTGGAGCCGAATTGACCCTGATTGATCGGGCGACCCGGCCGCAAGCGCGAAGCCGCATGCTTGCGGGGCCGGAACACCGAGGCCGCAGGCTCGACAATGCCGCCGCTTTGCCAGTAAGCTGCGGCACCAACCTTTCGTAGGAAACGCTGCAAGTGCGGGACGCAAACGCCAATGTATTTTTCGTAGGGCTCATGGGCGCCGGCAAGACGACCGTGGGCCGGGCGGTCGCGCGCCGGTTGGAGCGTCCGTTCTTCGACTCCGATCACGAGATCGAGGCGCGCACGGGCGCGCGCATCCCGGTGATCTTCGAACTCGAAGGCGAAGCGGGCTTTCGCGACCGCGAGGCCCAGATGATCGAAGAGCTCACGGGGCGTGAAGGCATCGTCCTCGCGACCGGCGGCGGCGCGGTGCTGCGGCCCGAGAATCGCGCGGCGCTCAAGGCGCGCGGCTTCGTCGTGTATCTGCGCGCGCATCCGCACGACCTGTGGCTGCGCACGCGGCGCGACAAGAATCGTCCGCTCCTGCAAACCGAAGACCCCAAGGCGCGGCTCGAAGCGCTCTACGAAGTGCGCGACCCGCTGTATCGCGAAGTCGCGGACTTCGTGATCGAAACCGGCCGGCCTTCCGTCAACGGACTCGTCAACATGGTGCTGATGCAGCTCGACATGGCCGGCGTCGTGCGGGCCACTGCGCGCGAGTAGGGCGCAGGTGGCGCAGTGAGTCGCGCAGTGAGTCGTGAAGCAGGCAGTGCATCGGAAACCCAAAAGATTCAGAGCATGATTACCGTCAACGTCGAACTGGGCGACCGCGCCTACCCCATCCATATCGGCTCCGGCCTGATCGGTCAGACGGCGCTCTTCGCGCCTCATATCGCCGGCAAGTCGGTGACGATCGTGACGAACACCGTCGTCGATCCGCTCTACGGCGAGACGCTGCGCACCGCGCTCGCGCCGCTCGGCAAGGACGTCAATACGGTGGTGCTGCCCGACGGCGAGGCGCACAAGAACTGGGAAACGCTCAACGAGATCTTCGACGCGCTGCTCACCTCGCGCGCCGACCGCAAGACCACGCTCATCGCGCTGGGCGGCGGCGTGACGGGCGACATGACGGGTTTCGCGGCCGCCTGCTACATGCGCGGCGTGCCGTTCATCCAGGTGCCGACCACGCTGCTTTCGCAGGTCGATTCGTCGGTGGGCGGCAAGACGGGCATCAATCATCCGCTCGGCAAGAACATGATCGGCGCGTTCTACCAGCCGCAGGCCGTGATCGCCGACATCGGCGCCCTTGCCACGCTGCCGGGGCGCGAGCTGGCGGCGGGCATCGCCGAGGTCATCAAGACCGGCGCAATCGCCGATGCCGAATTCTTCGACTGGATCGAAGCCAACGTCGAATCGCTCAACCGTTGCGAGCCCGAAGCGCTCGCGCACGCCGTCAGGCGCTCGTGCGAGATCAAGGCATCGGTCGTGGCCGCCGACGAGCGCGAGGGCGGCCTGCGCGCCATCCTCAACTTCGGCCATACGTTCGGCCACGCGATCGAGGCCGGGCTCGGCTACGGCGAGTGGCTGCACGGCGAGGCGGTGGGCTGCGGCATGGTGATGGCGGCGGACCTTTCGGTGCGCATGGGCATGCTGGACGAAGCTTCGCGCACGCGCCTCGTGCGCGTGGTCGAGGCCGCGAAGCTGCCGGTGCGTGCGCCCGCGCTCGGCGCGGACCGCTATGTCGAGCTGATGCAGGTCGACAAGAAGGCCGAGGGCGGGGCGATCAAGTTCATCCTGCTCAAGCGCTTCGGCGAGACGCACATCGGCCGCGCGCCCGACGAAGCCGTGCAGGCCACGCTCGCCGCCGCGACGCAGAGCTGAGGCGGCGCCGGCGACAACCCCTTGCGGAGGAACGGTGAGCGACACCCGCAGCGACAACCGTAGTGATCCCCGTAGTGTTCAGGAAGGTAGCGACGCGCATGGCGGCGACGCCAGCGCCGCGCTGATCGCGTCATTCGAGGCGGGCCTCGCGCCTTACGCGGCGCACGCCTCGCGCACGCGCGGGCGGCGCTATCCCGAGCCGCCGCCCGCCGCGCGCAGCGAGTTCCAGCGCGATCGCGACCGCATTGTCCATTCGACGGCGTTTCGCCGCCTCGAGTACAAGACCCAGGTGTTCGTGAATCACGAGGGCGATCTCTTTCGCACGCGGCTCACGCACAGCCTGGAAGTCGCGCAGATCGCCCGCTCGGTCGCCCGTAACCTGCGCGTGAACGAGGATCTGGTCGAGGCGATCTCGCTCGCCCACGACCTCGGCCATACGCCGTTCGGCCATGCGGGCCAGGACGCGCTCAACGAGTGCATGCGCGAGCACGGTGGCTTCGAGCACAATCTCCAGAGTCTCGCGGTCGTGGACGAGCTCGAAGAGCACTATGGCGCGTTCGACGGCTTGAACCTGTGCTTCGAGACGCGCGAAGGCATTCTCAAGCACTGCTCGCGTGAGCATGCGAGGCATCTGGGCGATCTGGGTGAGCGTTTTCTGCTCGGGCGGCAACCGTCCATCGAAGCGCAGATCGCCAACATCGCCGACGAAATCGCCTATAACAACCACGACGTCGACGACGGCTTGCGCTCGGGCCTGCTCACCATCGAGCAACTCGCCGAGGTCGAGCTCTGGCAAACGCACTACGACGCCGCGCGCGCCGAATATCCGCAGATCGAGGGCCGTCGGCTGATTCACGAGACGGTGCGGCGCATCATCAACACGCTGATCGTCGATCTGATCGGGCAGACGCGGCGCAATCTCGCCGAGTGCGCGCCGCAGTCGCTCGACGACGTGCGCGCGGCGCCTGCGCTCGTCGCGCACAGCGAGCGCGTGGCCGCGCAGGCGGCGGCGCTCAAGCGCTTCCTGTACCGCAACCTGTACCGCCACTATCGCGTGATGCGCATGGCCAACAAGGCGCGGCGCGTGGTGAAGGGGCTGTTCGAGGCGTTCAGCGAAGACTCGCGCCTGCTGCCGCCGCCGTACCAGACGCAGGACGCCGCCGTGCAGCCGCGGCTGATCGCGCATTACATCGCGGGCATGACCGACCGCTATGCCCTGAAGGAGTACCGCCGCCTCTTCGTCGTCGCCGATGACGTTTGAGGGCGCGGCTCGCCCCCTCTCACCGCCCCTGCCGATTCCGGGAGCCGATTTGATCAAGTCCTGGCCGTATCCGCGCGTTGCCGCGCACCGAGGGGGCGGCACGCTCGCGCCCGAGAACACCCTGGCGGGTCTGCACACCGGCGCGAGCCTCGGCCATAAGATGGTCGAGTTCGACGCCAGGCTGTCCGTCGACAACGTCGCGTTCCTGCTCCATGACGACTCGGTGAATCGCACGTCGAGCGGGCACGGCGCGGCCGCGTCCATGCGCTATGCGGAACTTGCCGCGTTGGACGCGGGCAGCTGGCGGGACGCGCGTTTTGCGGGCGAGCCAATGCCTACGCTCGCTCAAGTTGCAGCGTGTTGTCGCGAACTGGGGCTTGCGGCGAACGTCGAGATCAAGCCCTGCGCGAGTCGCGACGTGGAGACAGGGCGCATTGTCGGCGCCGAAACGGCGCGCCTATGGGAGAGCGAAGCGCGGGCAGGCACGCCGCCTTTGCTGTCGTCGTTCTCTTATGCGGCGCTCGAGGCGGCGCGCGAGAGCGCGCCGGAACTGCCGCGCGGGCTGCTATTCGAGCGGGTGCCCGCCGACTGGCGCGAGCAGACGGCGGCGCTCGAGTGTGTGTCGCTGCATGCGAGCCATCGCCATCTGGACGAGGCGCTCGTCGAGCGCATCAAGTCGGCGGGGCTTTTCATCCTCGCCTATACGGTGAACGAACTCGACCGCGCTCGCCAACTCGTGAGCTGGGGCGTCGATACGGTCTGCACCGACCGTATCGACCTGATCGGGCCGCACGCGCTCGACGCCTGAGGCCCCGGGCCGGGCGGCCGGTGCCCGGCTCCTCCTTCAGCGGCGCGAGAGCAGCGCGCCCAGTACCAGCGCGACGCCGCCGGCAATCGCTACGGCCTGCCAGGGATTGCGGTGTACGTAGTCGTCGGCGCCGGCGATGGCCGCGTCAGTGTGGTCGCGCGCGGCTGCACGCGCGACTTCGAGCCGCTCGCGGGCGGCGTCCAGACGCTTGCGGATGTCGGCGCGCAGCGCAGCTGCATCGGCCTGGGTTCCTTCGCCCAGCGTGTTTTCCAGCTCGGCGAGCAGATCACGCAACTCGTCGGTGATATCGGCGGCGGCGCTGCGGCCGCGGCGTGCAATGCGCCGCGCGTGTCGGCTCGTGCGCGTCCAGGAATCTCCGAGGGCTTCTCGCGTGTTCGGAAAGGCGCTCATGTATGGCTCCGTCGTTGAAAAGTCACAGGTAAAAGGCTCGCCGCGGCGCGCACGAAAAAGGGCGCGGGAGGGCGAGGACCGGAGTGCAAGTATTGCGCAATTCCAGTGCCCGAGCCTTGAACGCGCGCAGCGAGCCGGGCGCAAACGCCCGCCAGGCGGGGCTTCCTTCTCTGGTGACAAAACAGGTGATTACGGGGACAGCACGCTTTTTCGCAGAGGCATAGAATCAGGATAAGCCCATGCGAAGGCGGGGAAAATCGATGGAGACGCGCAGACGGGAAGGGCACGGCCGGGCGGGAAACGCCGCCCTCCGCCAGACGCCGCAAGGGCGAGGCGAAGGGCCGGCGCGAGGTGGTGCGGGGCGCCGAAGGGCGTCAGAAGTTGTAGCCGACCTTCAGGTACGTCACGAGCGGGTTCAGGTGAATCTTCGATTCCGCGACTCGCTGCGTGCCGAACTGGTTGTTCAGCGTCGTGTGGTACGTGGCCGTCACGTTGATCGGGATGTACGAGAGCGAGAAACCGGCGAACCAGTGCTTCGTGAAGTTGTAGTTGAAGCCCAGGTTAAACACGGGGGCCCAGGAACGATCCGTCGAAACACTGGTCGGACCCCCAAGCCTCTCTTGTTCAAAGGCGCCGTTGGTGATCTTCGCGTCGGTGAACCAGGCGTAGGTCACGCCGACGCCGAGGTAAGGACGGAATTTGGCTTCCGGGCTGTTGAAGTAGTACTTGAACAGCAGCGCGGGGCTCCACAGTTTTGCCGAGCCGACCTTGCCGTAGCTGCTGAAGCTGCCGCCGCCGGAAATATCGAACTTCGGCGGAATGCCGAGTTCGGCTTCGGTCGCGAAGTGGTCGGTGATGTAGTAGCCGAGGGAGAAGCCCACGGTGTCGGCCGAGCCGACGCTGGCGCCCGTGTTCGGAATGGCCATGTTGACGGGCGTGCCGCCGACACTGTCGATCTTGAGCGGATCGCTGGTGTCCTGCGGCATGAAGCGGAACCAGCCGGTGGTGACGTAGAACGTGTTTGCGGATTGTGCGTGTGCCGCCGTGAAACTGGCGAGCGCGGCGACCCCTGCCAGCGCCTGTTTTAATTTCATATTAATTGCTCCTCCATGAAAGGCCCGCTCATTATGAACACAACGTTTGCAACAAACCAGACGCGACCGTTAGAGCTTTTTTACTAAGCGCCGCGAGCTTTCCGCCGAAGCCGCATGCCAGCGAGAACTAGCGCTGGTGGGGCCTGGCGGGTCTGCGGGTATTCACCAACGGAACCAGGAAAATCGAGCATGGCACGGCTTGCACGTCTTTATGTTCCCGATCAGCCACAGCATGTGATCCTGCGCGGACTCGATCAGCAGCCCGCGTTCGTCGATGACCAGGACTACGAACTGTTCATCGACTGCCTGAAGGCCGCGGCGCGCGATCATCATCTGGCGGTGCATGCGTGGGTTTTGATGCCCGGCGCGGTGCAACTGCTCGTCACGCCTTCCGACGAATCCAGCCTGCCCAAGGCAATGCAGGCGGTCGGCCGGCGCTACGTGGCGCATTTCAACCGGCGCTATGCGCGTCGCGGCACGCTCTGGGAGGGGCGCTACCGCGCGACGGTCATCGAGGGCGAGCGCTTCTTCCTGCTGGCGAGCCGCGTCGTCGAGCTCGCACCGGTGCGCAGCCACCTCGTGACGGCGCCCGAAGACTATCGATGGTCGAGCTACCGGCATCACATCGGCCTCACCGTCGACAGCCTCATCACCGACCACCCGCTGTACTGGGCGCTCGGCAATACGCCTTTCGAGCGTCAGCGCGCGTATCGCGAACTCTGCGAGCAGGTGCTCGACGAACGCGAAACGACACAGCTCATGCAGGCTACGCTCAAGGGCTGGGTGCTCGGCAGCGACACGTACCGCGATTGGGCGTCGCGCACGGCGAACCGGCGCGTCTCGCCGCTGCCGCGTGGGCGCCCGCGCAAGGTGCGCGAGGCGCCAGGCACGCCTGCGGCGACGCCGGGCGCCGTTGGCGCCGCGGCCACCGCGAGCCCGGCTTCGACGCCTGCGGCCGGATCGGGCGGGGCCGGTGGTCAGCCGGCGAGCCATGGCGCGACACAATCTGGCCCCCATTCTACCTCGCACGCCGGCGCCAACCCGGCCGGCTCGACCTCGACGCAGGGAGGAGGTCATCCTGGGAGTGGTTCGGCTACAACATCGGGTGGAAATCCGGGTGGCGCGGGCGGCCATTCCGGTGGTTCGCAGGGTTCCGGCAGCGGAGGGTCCTCCGGTTCGAGTTCGGAACACGACGAGCGCAAGCCGGGCACCGGCACTCACTGATTGCTTTTCGGATCAAGTGTTTACGAAATAAACGGCATCCCCGGATGCCGTTTTCTTTTGCCCGAATTTAATATGACCCCAATAAAAAAATGTGCGAATGCACCTACTCGATAATTGGGGTTCGAACATCACGTTTTATTTGCATCCCCTTGATTCGTCGCGTATATTCGCCTTTCGGCTCTCCTGGGCGCATAACGCGGGAAGCACGTAGTACCCGCGCAACGCCGTACAGCGGTCACGTAAGCGGCGTAAATCAAGAAAACGGATTCAACGGCTGGCAACGGCCCCACTCTGACGGTGTCCCCATGAACGATCACCAGCAGCGCGCCGCGGTGCCCGCCGCGCAAGGTCTCTATGACCCGCAAAACGAACACGACGCCTGTGGCGTCGGTTTCGTCGCCCATATCAAGGGCAAGAAGAGCCACGAAATCATTCAGCAAGGCCTGAAGATTCTCGAGAACCTCGACCACCGGGGCGCCGTGGGCGCCGATCCGCTGATGGGCGACGGCGCGGGCATCCTGATCCAGATTCCGGACGCGTTCTACCGCGAAGAGATGGCCAAGCAGGGCGTGACGCTGCCGCCGTTCGGCGAGTACGGCGTCGGCATGATCTTCCTGCCGAAGGAACACGCCTCGCGTCTCGCCTGCGAGCAGGAACTCGAGCGCACGGTGCGCGCCGAAGGCCAGGTCGTACTGGGCTGGCGCGACGTACCGGTCGATCACGCCATGCCGATCTCGCCCACGGTGAAGGCTAGCGAGCCGCTGATCCGCCAGATCTTCATCGGCCGCGGCAAGGACGTGATGGTCACGGACGCGCTCGAGCGCAAGCTGTACATCATCCGCAAGACCGCGAGCCACCGCATCCAGGCGCTCAAGCTCAAGCACGGCAAGGAATACTTCGTGCCGTCGTGCTCGGCGCGCACGGTCGTCTACAAGGGCCTGCTGCTCGCCGGCCAGGTTGGCGTGTATTACCGCGACCTGCAGGACGAGCGCGTGGTGTCGGCACTGGCGCTCGTGCACCAGCGCTTCTCGACCAACACGTTCCCGGCGTGGGAACTGGCTCACCCGTACCGCATGATCGCCCACAACGGTGAAATCAACACCGTCAAGGGCAACGTGAACTGGCTGAACGCCCGTACCGGCGCGATCGCCTCGCACGTGCTCGGCGACGACCTGCCCAAGCTCTGGCCGCTGATCTATCCGGGCCAGTCCGACACCGCATCGTTCGACAACTGTCTCGAACTGCTGGTGATGGCGGGCTACCCGCTCGTCCACGCGATGATGATGATGATCCCGGAAGCCTGGGAACAGCACACGCTGATGGACGAGAACCGCAAGGCGTTCTACGAATACCACGCTGCGATGATGGAACCGTGGGACGGCCCCGCCGCGATCGCATTCACCGACGGCCGCCAGATCGGCGCGACGCTCGACCGTAACGGTCTGCGTCCGGCGCGCTACATCGTCACGGACGACGACCTGGTCATCATGGCGTCGGAAGCCGGCACGCTGCCGATCCCCGAGTCGAAGATCGTCAAGAAGTGGCGTCTGCAGCCGGGCAAGATGTTCCTGATCGACATGGAACACGGCCGCATCATCGACGACAAGGAACTCAAGGACAACCTCGCCAACGCCAAGCCGTACAAGAGCTGGATCGACGCCGTGCGCATCAAGCTCGACGAGATCGAGCCGAAGGCGGAAGACGTCGCGACCGCGCGCGCCGAAGCCGCCGCGCTGCTCGACCGTCAGCAGGCGTTCGGCTACACGCAGGAAGACCTCAAGTTCCTGATGGCGCCGATGGCGATGTCGGGCGAAGAGGCGGTCGGTTCGATGGGCAACGACTCGCCGCTGGCGGTCATGTCCAACAAGAACAAGACGCTCTACAACTACTTCAAGCAGCTGTTCGCGCAGGTCACGAACCCGCCGATCGACCCGATCCGTGAAAACATGGTGATGTCGCTCGTGTCGTTCATCGGCCCGAAGCCGAACCTGCTCGACACCAACAACATCAACCCGCCGATGCGTCTCGAAGTGTCGCAGCCGGTGCTCGACTTCAAGGACATCGCGAAGATCCGCGCGATCGAGCAGTACACGGGCGGCAAGTTCAGCAGCTACGAGCTGAACATCTGCTATCCGGTGGCCTGGGGCAAGGAAGGCATCGAAGCGCGTCTCGCGTCGCTGTGCGCGGAAGCCGTCGATGCGGTCAAGTCGGGCTACAACATTCTGATCGTGTCGGACCGCCGCGCGGACCGCGACAACGTCGCGATTCCCGCGCTGCTCGCCACCTCGGCGATCCACTCGCACCTCGTGCAGCACGGCCTGCGCACGAGCACGGGTCTCGTCGTGGAAACGGGTTCGGCGCGTGAAACGCACCACTTCGCGCTGCTCGCCGGTTTCGGCGCGGAAGCCGTGCACCCGTACCTCGCGATGGAAACGCTCGCGCAAATGGCGCAGGGCCTCAAGGGCGACCTGTCGGGCGAGAAGGCCGTCTACAACTTCACCAAGGCAGTGGGCAAGGGCCTGCTCAAGGTGATGTCGAAGATGGGCATCTCCACGTACATGTCGTACACGGGCGCGCAGATTTTCGAAGCCGTCGGTCTGGCTGACGATCTGATCGCCAAGTACTTCAAGGGTACGGCCTCGAAGGTGGGCGGCATCGGCCTCTTCGAAGTGGCCGAAGAAGCAATCCGTCTGCACCGCGACGCATTCGGCGACAACCCGGTTCTCGCCAACATGCTCGACGCGGGCGGCGAGTACGCCTACCGCGTGCGCGGCGAAGACCACATGTGGACGCCGGACGCGATCGCCAAGCTCCAGCACTCGGCGCGCAGCAACTCGTACCAGACGTACAAGGAATACGCGCACCTGATCAACGATCAGACCAGGCGCCACATGACGTTCCGCGGTCTGTTCGAATTCCGCCTCGACCCGGCGCGCGCGATCTCGATCGACGACGTCGAGCCGGCCAAGGAAATCGTCAAGCGCTTTGCGACTGGCGCGATGTCGCTCGGCTCGATCAGCACGGAAGCGCACGCCACGCTGGCCGTTGCGATGAACCGCATCGGCGGCAAGTCGAACACGGGTGAAGGCGGCGAAGACGAGAAGCGCTACCGCAACGAACTGCGCGGCATTCCGATCAAGAACGGCGACACGATGCAGTCGATCATTGGGCCGGAAGTCGTCAAGGACATCCCGCTCAAGGATGGCGACTCGCTGCGTTCGAAGATCAAGCAGGTGGCGTCGGGCCGCTTCGGCGTGTCGGCGGAGTACCTGTCGTCGGCGGACCAGATCCAGATCAAGATGGCGCAGGGCGCGAAGCCGGGCGAAGGCGGTCAGCTGCCGGGCCACAAGGTTTCGGAGTACATCGGCAAGCTGCGTTATTCGGTGCCGGGCGTGGGCCTCATTTCGCCGCCGCCGCACCACGACATCTACTCGATCGAAGACCTGGCGCAGCTGATTCACGACCTGAAGAACGTGAACCCGGTTTCGTCGATCTCGGTGAAGCTGGTGTCGGAAGTGGGCGTGGGCACGGTGGCAGCCGGCGTGGCGAAGGCCAAGGCCGACCACGTCGTGATCGCCGGTCACGACGGCGGCACGGGCGCCTCGCCGCTCTCGTCGCTCAAGCACGCCGGCACGCCGTGGGAACTCGGTCTGGCGGAAACGCAGCAGACGCTGGTGCTGAACCAGCTGCGCGGCCGTATCCGCGTGCAAGCCGACGGTCAGATGAAGACGGGCCGCGACGTGGTGATCGGCGCGCTGCTCGGCGCGGATGAATTCGGCTTTGCGACGGCGCCGCTCGTCGTCCAGGGCTGCATCATGATGCGCAAGTGCCACCTGAACACCTGCCCGGTCGGCGTGGCGACGCAAGATCCGGTGCTGCGCGCGAAGTTCTCGGGCCAGCCCGAGCACGTCGTCAACTTCTTCTTCTTCATCGCTGAAGAAGTCCGCGAAATCATGGCGCAACTGGGTATCCGCAAGTTCGACGATCTGGTCGGCCGCGCGGATCTGCTCGACACGCGCCGTGGCGTGGAGCACTGGAAGGCGAAGGGTCTCGACTTCTCGCGCGTGTTCTACCAGCCGTCGGTCGGCGCTGAAGTCGCGAAGAAGCACGTCGACACGCAAGACCACGGTCTGGACCGCGCGCTCGATCACACGCTGATCGAGAAGGCGAAGGCGGCGATCGAAACGGGCGAGCACGTCTCGTTCATCCAGCCGGTGCGCAACGTGAACCGCACGGTTGGCGCGATGCTCTCGGGCGTCGTCGCGAAGAAGTACGGCCACGACGGTCTGCCGGAAGACACGATCCACATCCAGTTGAAGGGCACGGCGGGTCAGAGCTTCGGCGCGTTCCTCGCACGCGGCATCACGCTGGACCTCGTGGGCGACGGCAACGACTACGTCGGCAAGGGCCTCTCGGGCGGCCGCATCATCATCCGTCCGACCAACGACTTCCGCGGCAAGTCCGAAGAAAACATCATCTGCGGCAACACGGTGATGTACGGCGCACTCGAAGGCGAAGCCTTCCTGCGCGGCGTGGCGGGCGAGCGTTTCGCGGTGCGTAATTCGGGCGCGACGGCGATCGTCGAAGGCACGGGCGACCACGGCTGCGAATACATGACGGGCGGCACGGTGGTCGTGCTCGGCGAAACGGGCCGTAACTTCGCGGCGGGCATGTCGGGCGGCATCGCCTACGTGTACGACCCGGACGGCACCTTCGCCGGCAAGTGCAACAAGTCGATGGTCGCGCTCGACCCGGTCCTGCAGCAGGCCGAACAGGAGCGCACTGTGGACCGCGCACTGTGGCACACGGGCCAGACCGACGAAGCGCTGCTCAAGGGACTCGTCGAGCGTCACTTCCAGTTCACGGGCTCGACGCGCGCCAAGGCGCTGCTCGAGAACTGGGATGCGGCGCGCCGCCAGTTCGTGAAGGTGTTCCCGACGGAATACAAGCGCGCACTGGGCGAACTCGGCGCGAAGAAGGCGAACCAGGAAGAACTGGCCGCCTGATCCGCAAGACGACGACTGAACGAAGACGAAGCGCCCGCCGCGCTCACTGAAGCGGCGGCGGGCGCGGTCCCCTCACCGAATAGATAGAGATAGACGAGAACCCTATGGGTAAGGCAACCGGTTTTCTCGAGTTCGAGCGCCAGCATGAGGCGTACGAAGCACCGCTCACGCGCGTGAAGCATTACAAGGAATTCGTGGCGGCGCTCTCCGACGCCGACGCGAAGATCCAGGGCGCACGCTGCATGGACTGCGGCATCCCGTTCTGCAACAACGGCTGCCCGGTAAACAACATCATTCCGGACTTCAACGACCTCGTGTTCCGCCAGGACTGGAAGAGCGCGATCGACGTCCTGCATTCCACGAACAATTTCCCCGAGTTCACGGGCCGCATCTGCCCGGCGCCCTGCGAAGCGGCGTGCACGCTCGGAATCAACGACGACCCGGTCGGCATCAAGTCGATCGAGCACGCGATCATCGACAAGGCCTGGGCCGAAGGCTGGGTCGCGCCGCAAGTAGCGAAGCACAAGACGGGCAAGAAGGTTGCCGTGGTCGGTTCGGGCCCCGCGGGCCTCGCCGCCGCACAGCAGCTCGCGCGCGCCGGTCACGACGTGACGGTGTTCGAGAAGAACGACCGTATCGGCGGCCTGCTGCGCTACGGCATCCCCGACTTCAAGCTGGAGAAGTGGCTGATCGACCGCCGCATGCGGCAGATGGAGGCCGAAGGCGTGACGTTCCGCACCAACGTGTTCATCGGCCGTGGCGAGTTGCCTGCGTACATCGGCAACACGGCGAAGGAAACGATCTCGCCGGACGAACTGAAGGACCAGTTCGACGCCGTGGTGATCGCAGGCGGTTCGGAAACGCCGCGTGACCTGCCGGTGCCGGGCCGTGAACTCGAAGGCATCTACTACGCCATGGAGTTCCTGCCGCAGCAGAACAAGGTCAACGCCGGCGACAAGCTGCCGAACCAGCTGCTCGCCAAGGGCAAGCATGTGGTCGTGATCGGCGGCGGCGATACGGGTTCCGACTGCGTGGGCACCTCGAACCGTCACGGCGCGAAGAGCGTCACGCAGTTCGAACTGCTGCCGCAGCCGCCCGAGGAAGAGAACAAGCCGCTCGTGTGGCCGTACTGGCCGATCAAGCTGCGCACGTCGTCGTCGCATGACGAAGGCTGCTCGCGCGACTGGTCGGTCGCCACCAAGCGCCTCGAAGGCAAGAACGGCAAGATCGAGAAGCTGATCGCCGCACGTGTGGAGTGGAAGGACGGCAAGATGGTCGAAGTGCCAGGCTCGGAATTCGAAATGAAGGCCGATCTCGTGCTGCTCGCCATGGGCTTCACGCAGCCGGTTTCGCCGGTGCTCGAAGCATTCGGCGTCGAGAAGGATGCGCGCGGCAACGTGCGTGCCTCGACCGAGGGCGAGAAGGCGTACTACACGTCGGTCGACAAGGTCTTCACCGCCGGCGACATGCGCCGCGGCCAGTCGCTCGTGGTGTGGGCGATCCGTGAGGGCCGTCAATGCGCGCGCTCGGTCGATGCGTACCTGATGGGCAGCTCGGAGTTGCCGCGTTAAATCCGGTGTGTCCCGCTATTCGCTGGGACGCACGGGAGACGGCAGGAGACACGAAGCCAGAAAGCCGGGCATCCGCAAGGATGACCCGGCTTTTTTACGTCTGCGCGCGAGAGGATTACCATGACGCGATTGCCCGACCGAACGAGGCCCGCCGATCATGTCCGAAGCCCGCGAGACCGATCGTGACACGCAGCAATGGCGGCGCTGCTTCATCGCGCTTTCGCCCACTGCGGCGTCGCGCGATGCGCTCGCCGCGCTGGACGTGCCGCCCAATGCGCGGCGCGTGCCCTATGCGCAACTCCATCTGACAGTGACGTTCATCGGCGCAATGTCGTTCGATCAGGGACATGTGCTCTCGCGGCGGCTCGCCGAGCACGCGCCGCGCCTCCCACCTGCGCCGGTCACGCATATTGAATGCTGGCCGGGACGCGCGCATCCACGCCTCATGGTGGCCGTGCTCGCGATGTCGGATGCGTTCACGACGCTCGACTGGCACGTGCGCTCACTCATGGGAGACGTGGGATTGCCGCTCGACGCACGAGCGTTCCGTCCGCACGTGACGCTCGCGCGCTTCGCGCGCGACGCCGTAGGCGCGCCGGCGCCAAGCGGCGGCGAAGCGCTGCCGCCGTTGTGCTTCGAGTCGCTGGTGCTGTATTCGAGCACGCTGGCGAGGCAGGGCGCGCGCTACGAGGCGTTGGCGAGCGTCGCGCTCGATTGAGGTGTCGCCCTGCGTTGGAGTCTCGACCGACGCTTAGTGGCGATACCGCGCCAGCGTCAGTCCATCGAGATCGATTTCCGGCACGCGCTGCGTGACGAGGTCCGCGAGCACGCGGCCCGAGCCCATCGACATCGCCCAGCCCGTCGAGCCGTGCCCGACGTTCAGCCACAGGCCATCCACGCCCGACGTGCCGAGCAGCGGCGCGCCGTCCGGCACCATCGGCCGGCGCCCCACCCAGAATTGCGCCGACGAAGGCGTCGCGGCGTGCGGGAACCAGTCGTCGAGCACCTTCATGAGCGTTTGCAGCGCCTGCTCGCGCAGCGTCGCGCGGTGGTCGCCCAGTTCCGCCGTCCCCGCCACACGCAGATATGGGCCGAAGCGCGTGATCGCCGTCTTGAGCGACTCGTCCATGAGCGCGGCGCGCGGGGCCTTCTGCTCGTCGACCACGGGCAGCGTGGCCGAATAGCCTTTCACCGGATACAACGGCACGCGCACGCCAAGCGGCGCGACGAGCGCCGCGCTCTCCACGCCCAGGGCGACCACCACGGCGTCGGCGGCGAGCGTGTGGGGCGTGTCGTCGGCGGGCTCGCTGCGCTCGGCCGGGCGCAGCACCTCGGCCGGCGCGCGGCGCTGCTCGCGCCGGTCCTTGCGGTTGTTGGCCGTGCGCCGCCCGGGCACGGCGCGCACGCGCACGCCGTTCACCTTGCCGCCCGCGGCTTCGAGCGCGAGCACTTCGGTATCGAACAAAAACGTGACGCCGCGTGATTCGCAGACGGAGCGCAGCTCGCGCGTGAAGCGTGCGCAGTCGCCGGCCTCGTCTTCCGGCAGATAGACGCCCGCCACCGGTTTCACACGTGACCACGCAAGCCCCGGCTCGACCTGCGCGCACGTGGCGGCATCGAGTTCGCGATAGACGATGCCCGCATCGCGCAGCACGCCGAGCGCTGGTTGCGCGAGCTCGAGGTCGTAGTCGCTGCGAAAGAGCTGCAGATAGCCCTGGCTGCGCCCGTACTCGAACGCGTGCGTGGCGCGAAACGCGTGCAGGCATTCACGGCTGTAATAGGCGATCCGCTGCATGCGCTGCTTGTTCACGCGAAAGCGCGCGAGATCGCATTCGCGCAGCCAGCGCGCGATCCAGCGCCACTGCGCGGCGTCGAGCGTGGGACGGAAGATGAGCGGCGAGGTCGGCTTGAGCAGATACTTGATGAGCTTCGCGGGCATGCCGGGCGCGGCCCACGGCGTGACATAGCCGGGCGCGATGACGCCGGCGTTGCCGAAGCTCGTGCCGAGCGCGACGCCCGGTTCCCGTTCGACGACCGTGACGTCGCAGCCTCGTTCGCTCAGATAGTACGCAGTAGCGACGCCGATCACACCGGCGCCGAGGACGATCGTTTTCATGCCGGTCGCACAACAGGGAGGGACGGTCGGTATTGCAGCATGTTCGCGCTCATCGTGCAGTGGACTCCGCAGACGCTCGCTCGCTCCCGGCAGCAGGCACTTCCTCGGTCAGCGTCTTGCCCTTCGTCTCCGGCAGGCACAGCGCCGCGACGATCACGAGCAGATAGCCCGCGCCGGCCACCACGCCGATCGCCTTCACGAGCGAGGTGGTTTGCGCGAATGCGCCTACGAGAATGGGGAAAAACGAGCCGAGCCCGCGTCCGAGGTTGTAGCAGAAGCCCTGGCCCGAGCCGCGGATCGCGTTCGGGTAAAGCTCCGAGAGGTACGCACCCACGCCCGCGAAAATACCTTGCACGACGATGCCGAGCGGAAAGCCGAGCAGGAGCATGGCGGTGTCGGTGATGGGCAGCATGGTGTAGGCCATGCCGAGCGCAAACGAGCCGATGGCGAACAGGATGAACGACGCGCGCCGGCCGATCCTGTCGCACAGGATCGCGCCGACGATGTAGCCCGTGAACGAGCCGACGATCAGCACGATCAGATAGCCGCTCGTGTTGAACACCGAGAGATGGCGCACCGTCTTGAGGTAGGTGGGCAGCCAGGTGGTGATCGCGTAGTAACCGCCGAGCATGCCGGTGCACAGCGCGCTGCCGAGCAGGGTGGTGATCAGATGCGCGGGCGCGAAGATCTGCATGAAGTGGCTTTGCACCGCGCCGCTTTCGCGCGCCCGGCGCGTGGCGACGAACACGTCGGGATCGCTCACGTTGCGGCGCACATAGAGAATCCAGAGCGCAGGCACGATGCCGATCCAGAAGCACGCGCGCCACGCGTATTCCTCGGGTAGCAGGGCGAAGAAGGCCCAGTACAGGATGGCAGCCGCGCCCCAGCCGAACGACCAGCTGCTCTGCACCGTGCCCACGGCTTTCGCGCGATGCTGCGGCGAGCGGATTGTTTCGGCCATCATCATCGTGACGACCGTCCATTCGCCGCCAAAGCCGATGCCCTGCAGCGTGCGCGTGGCGAGCAGTTGCCAGAATGAATGCGTGAAGCCGGAGAGGCAGGTGAAGAGCGCGAAGGTGGCGATGGTCCACTGCAGCACGCGCACGCGGCCGTAGCGGTCGGCGAGGATGCCGGCGAGCCAGCCGCCGACCGCCGAGGAGATCAGCGAGCTGGTCGCGATCATGCCGGCCTCGCTCCTGGTCATGCCCCAGGTCGCGATGAGCGTCGGGATCAGGAACGAGTAGATCATGAAGTCGAACGCGTCGACGGCGTAGCCGCCGAATCCCGCATAAAGCGTGCGCCGCTCGCGCGCGTTCAATTCGGTGAACCAGTGAAAGTAGCCCATCGCGTGTCTTCCCCCATATTTGTTGTGCGCGCAACGAACCGGGCTGAGCGGCCCGTGCTGCGCAAGCGACCCGGCTGGCGCAAACGCGTTGGGTGGCGTGTGCGCTTGACGCTGGCGGGCTGCGCGGTGCGACGCCGCCCGTCTCCGGTGTGCTGGAGGGGTATTTTACGGTGCGAAACCGCGCTGAGGCGAGGGGCAATTTGGGGGCGCCCGCTATCGTTGTATTCCGATATTTAGTTCGGGTTTAGTTCGATAGCGAGCGAACGATGGCGCGCGGGAACCGCAAGGCGCTAGAGCGTGAGTCCGCCATCGACATGAATCACCTGGCCGGTGATGTGGCGCGCGGCATCCGAGAGCAGGAAGGCGATCAGTTCGGCGACATCGGCGGGATCGGCCACGTGGCCGAGCGGCGTTTCCTGTGCCGCACGCTCCCACGCCGGCGCGTTTTCCGGCGCAGGGCCCTTGTCCTTGCGCGTATAGCCGGGCGCGACGCAGTTCACGGTCACGCCGTGCGGCGCCAGTTCTGCCGCGGCGGTTTTCGCCAGCGATTCGAGCGCGGCCTTCGCGGCGGCGGTGGCCGCGAAGGGCGCGCCGGCGCGGTAGCGGTGCGCGACGAACGAGCTCAGCGCGACCACGCGGGCGCGCGCCGAGCGTTCCAGCGCCGGCTGCGCGCGTTGCACGAGCCCGGCGAACGCGGCAGGCATGGCCGCGAAAGCGCCTTCGAGCGACGCGGCGTCGAGCGCGGCGAGCGTCTGGCGCTGCGCGTGCCCGGCGTTGGCGACGAGCTGGTCGAGCGAGCCGAAGCGCGCGAGCGTGGCGTCCACGAGCGCGCTCGCCTGGCCGGCCAGCGCGAGATCGCTGTACGAGGTGGCGCAGGTCGAGCCGCGCTGTTCGCACCCGGCGGCAACGGCGGCGAGCCGGGCGCGCGATGCCTCATCCGCGCCGCGCGTGTGCAGCATCAACGCTACACCCGGCGCCGCGAGGCGACGCGCGAGCGCCGCGCCGATGCCCGAGCCCGCGCCCGTGATCAGCACGACGCGCAGCGCGCTTGCGCTCACGCGGCAACCCGCTCTTCGGGCATGCGCTCGATCTCGAGCGTTTCGTGGTGGTACGCCGCGAGCGACTCACGGTGCGCGACGCTCACGATCGCTGCCTTGGGCAGACGTTCCATGAACAGCTTGTAGAGACGGCTTTCGTTGTCGGGGTCGAGCGCGCTCGTCGCTTCGTCGAGGAACAGATAGTCGGGCTTGTGCAGCAGCACGCGCGCGCCCGCAAGGCGTTGCTGCTCGCCCGGCGAGAGCACGCGCGTCCAGTGCGCCGACTCGGCGAGACGATCCACGTACTCTTCGAGGCGGCAGGCGCGCAGCGCTTCGCGGCAGTCTTCGTCGCTGTAGTCGTCGGCGGGCGAGGGGTAGGTGAGCGCCGCCTTGAGCGTGCCGATGGGCAGATAGCTCTGCTGCGGGATGAACATCATGCGCGCATCGACAGGCGCGTCGATCGAGCCTTCGCCGAAGGGCCAGAGGCCCGCGAGCGCGCGCATCAGCGTGCTCTTGCCTGCGCCCGAGGGGCCGCGCACGAGCCAGCGCGAGCCCGGCTTGATGGCGATGTCGCGCACTTCCGAGAGCGGCGTGCCGTTGGGCAGCGAGAGCTTGAGATGCTCGGTGGCGAGCTCGTTGTTGTCGATGAAGTGCAGGTTGATGCCGCCGTGCTCGGTGGCGGGCGAGACCGATTCCTTCAGACGCGGCGAGTGCACCACACGCACGAATTCGCGCAGACGATTCACGGTAGCGCGCCATTCGACCAGCGTGGAGTAACTGTTGATGAACCACGAGAACGAGTCGCTCACGGTGCCGAACGCCTGCGAGATCTGCATCAGCACGCCGAACGTGAAGGCGCCCGCGAAGTAGCGCGGCGCGGCCACCACGAGCGGGAAGATGATGGCGATCTGGCCGTAGAAGCTCAGCACGAAGGTGAGGCGCTTCGTGTATTTCATCACGCGCCACCAGTTGTCCTTGATGTGCGCGAAGAGGCCCTGCGCGTTGCTGCGCTCGGTGTCCATGCCGTCGTAGAGGGCGATCTGCTCGGCGTTTTCGCGCAGGCGGATCAGGCCGAAGCGGAAGTCCGCTTCCACCTTTTGTTGCTGGTAGTTGATCGACACGAGCGGGTGGCCGACCTTCTGGATCACGAGCGAGCCGAACACGGCATAGAGCGCCGCGGCCCACACCATGTAGCCCGGAATCGCGAGTGGCTGCCCGCCCAGCGTGACGGTGAGCGCGCCCGCGAGCGTCCACAGGATCGTGATGAACGAGATGAGCGTGACGACCGTCGAGAGCAGGTCGAGCGTGAGCGAGAGCGTGGTCGTGGCGAACGACTGGAGGTCGTCGCTGATCCGCTGGTCGGGGTTGTCGGCGAGGCGGTCGCGCTCGATGCGGTAGAACGCGCCCTTGCCGAGCCACTCGTTCAGGAACCGCGTGGTGAGCCACTGACGCCAGCGAAAGCCGAGCATCTGGCGCAGATAGCGGCCATACACCGCGAGGATGATGAAGCCGAACGCCAGTTCGGTGAAGGTCATCAACAGCGGCGGGAAGCGCTTGACGTCCTTGGCCTGCAACGCGTTGTAGAACTCCGCGCTCCAGCCGTTCAGGCGCACGTTGATCCACACGACGAGCAGGTTCATCACGATGATCGCGACGAGCAGGCCCCAGGCGATCCAGCGTTCCTCGGAGACCCAGTAGGGCTTGATCAGGCTCCACGCGGTGATCTTCTGATGCTCGTTCTGATCGGGCGTGGCGCGGGCAGGTTGGTTGGTCATGTGCGTCCTGAAGGTGTGGCGGCCCGCTGGGGGCATGCGCCGCGCGCCGCACGGCGGCAGCGTTGCAGCGATTTTTGCAGCGATTCTGTCGTCGGGCGCTTAAGTGAGTCTTAACGGGCCACAGGCGGAGCCAAAACCGGCGCGAGGCGTGGAGACAAAAGCGCACGCTGGCGCCGCCGTAGCGTGGCGCTCATTGTCTCACCGCGCGGGCTCGCGAGGCGAAAGAGGCGGGTTCAGGGCATTGTGCCAGACCACGCCCCCCGGTTCCGCCGAGGTTTGCGGGCCGCGCGCGTTTTGTGGTCTAATCGTCGTTGACGAAACAGGGGTGCTTCACCGGTATGCCGGGCATGCCGCCAGTGAGGCTGAGAGAAACCCTTTGCACCCGATCCGGGTAATACCGGCGCGGGAAGTTTCCAGAAAGTCTTACCGGAGCGCCCAGCCTGGGTTTTGAAAAGGCGGGGGCGCCAGGATTCCCGCCGGGCTGCGCTTTGGGCGCCTGGGTTCGTATACGCATTCCGTATCGGGCCGTCTGCGCCGCATAGCCTCCACGGTCGGCCTTGCCAGCCGGTTTCGTCCTTGGGTACGTCTGCTGCTGCCGTACGGAAAGGATACGATGACCGCCTATTCTCTTTGTTCCCCGATTCTTATCGCGTTCGCCTTGCCGTTCGCCTTGCGTGACGGAGCGTCGTCATGAGCCGCGCCCGCAACCCTGACGTGGGCAGCGTGCCCGACTTCGCCGTGCTCGGCGGCGGCCTGAGCGGCCGGCTCGTCGCATGGCGTCTGGCCGGCGAGGGCCATCGCGTCGCGCTTTACGAGCGCGGCGGCCCCGAAGGCGGCGAAGCCGCAGCCTGGGTCGCGGCGGCCATGCTCGCGCCGCTCGCGGAGGCTGCCGTCGCCGAAATGCTCATTACCGAGCTGGGCGTCGCATCGCTCGAAACCTGGCCGCGCATTCTGGCCGAGTTGCCGGAGCCCGTGTTCTTCCAGCGCAACGGCACGCTCGTGGTCTGGCATAGCGCCGATCGCACCGAAGCGCCGCTCTTCGAGCGCCGCGTGCGCGCCAACGCGCCGCGTTCTCTCGCCGATGCCAACTTCGTCGCGCTCGCCGGTGCGCAGCTCGACGCCGCCGAACCGGCGCTCGCGGGGCGCTTCGCGCGCGGCTGGCTGCTCGAAGGCGAGGGCCAGCTCGACAATCGCCAGGCCCTGGCCGCTCTGGCGGCGGGGCTCGCTGCGCGCGGCGTGGAAACCCACTGGCACACCACGGTCGACGAGGCCAATCCGCCGCCCGCGCGCGTGACGATCGATTGCCGCGGGCTGGGCGCCAAACCTGCGCTGCCGGGGTTGCGCGGCATTCGCGGCGAAGTCGCGCGCGTGCACGCGCCGGGCATCACGCTCACGCGCCCGGTGCGGCTCCTGCATCCGCGCTATCCGCTCTATATCGCGCCCAAGGAACACGATGTCTTCGTGATCGGCGCGACCGAGATCGAAGGCGAGGACCGCTCGCCGGTGAGCGTGCGCTCGGCGCTCGAACTGCTGAGCGCGGCGTTCGCGGTGCATCCGGCGTTCGGCGAGGCGCGCATCCTCGAGTTGAACACGCAGTGCCGCCCGACGCTGCCCGACCACCGCCCGGCGCTCATCTGGGACGGCAAGACCACGCTGCGTGTGAACGGTCTCTATCGGCACGGCTTCATGATCGCGCCGGAAGTCGCCGACGAAGCCGCGCGCTTCGCCCAGGCGCTGCTCGATGCCCGTGTGAGCGATGCCGATTCCTTCGAGTCGCTGCGCCGCGCGTCGCGATGGGGTGACATGCTGCACGCGCAGGGCGCGCACGAGCCGGCCTGACGCTTCACCAGAAATAATCCGCAGTTTGAGAACGCATTTGCCATGGACATTCATATCAACCAGAAGCCGATCACGCTGCCCGAAGGCGCGACTGTCGCCGATGCGCTCACCGCATTCGGCGCGCGTCCGCCGTTCGCCGTCGCGCTGAACGGCGATTTCGTGGCGCGTACCCAGCATGGCGCGCGCTCGCTCCAGGCGGGCGACCGCCTCGACGTCGTGAGCCCCGTGGCCGGCGGCTGAGCCTCGCTCGCCCAGGCCACCGGTCGCGCGCATCGCATACACGGCGAGCGCGTTCACGACACCGCCAAGGATTCCAACCCATGACCACCACAACCACTGCCGACGCGCTCACGCTCTACGGCGAAACCTTCGCGAGCCGCGTGCTGCTCGGCACGTCACGCTATCCGTCGCTGCAATCGCTCGCCGACTCCATGGCTGCCGCGCGCCCCGGCATGATCACCGTCGCGCTGCGCCGCCAGATGAACGAGGGCACCGCCGAGGCCGGCTTCTTCGATCTGCTCAAGCGCCACGGCGTGCCGCTCCTGCCGAACACGGCCGGCTGCCTCACCGTCAACGAGGCGGTGACGACGGCGCACATGGCGCGCGAAGTCTTCGAAACCGACTGGATCAAGCTCGAACTGATCGGCGACGACTACACGCTGCAGCCCGACCCGGTCGGCCTGATCGAGGCCGCGTCGCGCCTCGTGAAGGACGGCTTCAAGGTGCTGCCGTATTGCACCGAGGACCTCGTGATCGGCCGGCGTCTGCTCGACGCCGGCTGCGAGGCGCTCATGCCGTGGGGCGCGCCGATCGGCACCGGCAAGGGCGTGATCAACCCCTACGGCTTGCGCGTGCTGCGCGAGCGCTTGCCCGATGTGCCGCTCATCGTCGATGCGGGCCTGGGCGTGCCTTCGCACGCGTGCCAGGTAATGGAGTGGGGCTTCGACGGCGTGCTGCTCAACACGGCCGTTTCGCAGGCCACGCACCCCGAGGCGATGGCGCGCGCGTTCGCGCTGGGTGTCGAGGCGGGGCGCGCCGCGTTTCTCGCCGGACCGATGGCCGAGCGCGAAGCGGCGGTCGCGAGCACGCCCGTGGTCGGCATGCCTTTCTGGCACCAGGATGGAGACAAGCGATGACTGAAACGCTGCGCCTGCAGGACCGCGAACTGTTCTGGCCGCCCGCCGACGAACTCACCGAAACGGCGGAGCGCATCCGCGCGCGCCTGGGCGACTGGCAGCCCACGCATGCGCCGTGGCGCATCTGTCTCACGCCGCCCGACGCGCCCAACGGCGGCGATCTGATCATCGTGACCGACGCGGCGCCGCATCTGGCCAACATCGCGCGCTGGATGACCGACGGCGCGGGCGTGATCGAAGCCGCGGGCGAAAACCCGAAGGCGGCGCGCGCCACGCTGCATCTGGGCGGCGAGCGCTACGCGCTCGAAGGCGAGCTGGCGGAAGACTGGATCCCGGCGCTGGCGGCGTTCCTCGACTGCGGTTTCGATCCGCACGACGCGCTCGTGCTCGCGCTCGCCTGGCGCGACGGCGACGAGCAGCAGGCTGACGCCTGGCCCGTCGACATCGAGCGTTTTCCGCGGGTGTTGGGCCTGCCCGACGCGCCCGCACAGCCGTTTGCGCCGTGTCCCGCGAAGCTTGGCTTGTATCCCGTACTGCCCACGGCCGACTGGGTCGAGCGCGTGCTCGACTACGGCGTGAAGACGGTGCAGTTGCGCAGCAAGCAGCCGAAGTCGCCGGCGCTCACGAACGAAATCGAGCGCTGCGTCGCGGCGGGCCGCAAGCACGACGCGCAGCTCTTCATCAACGATCACTGGCAGGAGGCCGTCGCGGCCGGCGCATATGGCGTGCACCTCGGCCAGGAAGACCTGCGCGAAGCCGACCTCGGCGCGATCGCGGCGGCGGGCGTACGTCTTGGCCTCTCGACGCACGGCTACTTCGAGATGCTCACGGCGCTTCACTTCCGTCCGAGCTATCTCGCGTGCGGCGCCGTGTTCGCCACCACGACCAAGGCCATGCCCACGGCGCCCCAGGGCCTCGCGCGTCTTGCCCGCTACGTGAAGCTGCTGGACTGCGTCGTGCCGATGGTTGCGATCGGCGGCATCGACGGCAATGTGCTGCCCGAGGTGCTCGCCACGGGTGCCGGCAGCGCGGCGGTGGTGCGCGCCGTGGCCGAGGCGGCCGACCCGGCTGCCGCGGTTGCTGCATTGCGCAACGCGTTTACGCAATAATGGTCCGCCCTGGCATCGGGCTGCGCCGCGTGCGCGACCCGGGGCCAAGGGGGCCGCAACCCGCAGCAGCGGGCGCTTGCGGCTTACATCGGCGGGTCCGGGGGCGTCACGGCAGGTTTTCCACGATGGCCCTATAATCCCGCCTTCGTGTAAATGGACTGTCAGACCACGTGCCCTCAACCTCTGAGACCCTACTGGAGCTGCGCGACGTCGACTTCGGCTACGGCGACCGGCTCGTCCTGTCCGGACTGAACATGCGCTTCCCGCGCGGTCGGGTCGTGGCAGTCATGGGCGGTTCCGGTGGCGGAAAAACGACAGTGCTGCGCTTGATCGGCGGCCTCGTTCGCGCCCAGCGCGGCCAGGTGCTGTTCGGCGGCCAGGACGTCGGCGCGCAATCGCGCGACGGCCTCTACGCCCTGCGCCGCAAGATGGGCATGCTCTTCCAGTTCGGCGCGCTCTTCACCGACATGTCGGTGTTCGAGAACGTCGCTTTCGCCCTGCGCGAGCACACCGACCTGCCCGAAGAGCTGATCCGCGACCTCGTGCTCATGAAACTCAACGCCGTCGGCCTGCGTGGCGCGCGCGACCTCGCGCCTTCGGAAATTTCCGGCGGCATGGCGCGGCGCGTGGCGCTTGCGCGCGCCATCGCGCTCGACCCCGAACTCATGATGTACGACGAGCCGTTCGCGGGTCTCGACCCGATTTCGCTCGGCATCACCGCGAACCTCATCCGCACGCTCAACGACGCGCTCGGCGCAACCTCGATCCTCGTCACGCACGACGTGCCCGAGTCGTTCGCGATCGCCGACTACGTGTACTTCATGGCGAACGGGCGGGTGCAGGCGCAGGGCACGCCCGCCGAGCTGCGCGCCTCGACCGACCCGATCGTGCGCCAGTTCATCGACGGCGCGCCGGACGGCCCGTTCCGGTTCCATTACCCGTCGAACCTGCCGCTCGAAGCGGACTTCGGCATTGGCGGAGACCGCTCATGACCGGCGCCATCAGCTCGATCGGGCGCACCGTGCTCGAAACGATCGCGCGCGCGGGGCATGCCACGCGCTTTTTCGTGCGCCTCGTCCTCGAATTCTTCCCGCTGCTGCGCCGGCCGCGTCTTGTCACGAAGCAGATCCACTTCGTCGGTAATTATTCGCTCTTGATCATTGCCGTGTCGGGCCTGTTCGTGGGCTTCGTGCTCGGTCTGCAAGGGTATTACACGCTCAACCGCTACGGCTCCGAGCAGGCGCTCGGGCTGCTGGTCGCGCTCTCGCTCGTGCGTGAGCTCGGGCCCGTCGTCACCGCGCTGTTGTTCGCGGGCCGCGCGGGCACCTCGCTCACGGCCGAGATCGGCCTCATGAAGGCGGGCGAGCAACTCACGGCCATGGAGATGATGGCGGTGGACCCCGTGCGCGTGGTGGTCGCGCCGCGCATGTGGGCGGGCGTGATCGCCATGCCGATTCTCGCGGCCATCTTCAGCGCGGTCGGCATTCTGGGCGGCTACGTGGTGGGCGTGCTGCTGATCGGCGTAGACGCCGGCGCGTTCTGGTCGCAAATGCAGGGCGGCGTGGATGTCTGGGCAGACGTGGGCAACGGCGTGATGAAGAGCATCGTGTTCGGCTTCGCTGTGACGTTTACCGCGCTCTATCAGGGCTATGAGGCGAAGCCCACGCCCGAGGGCGTGTCGCGCGCGACTACCAGGACGGTCGTGTACGCGTCGCTCGCGGTGCTCGGCCTCGACTTCCTGCTCACCGCGCTGATGTTCAGCTAAAGAGGCCGGGCTGCGACCCGGCCGCGCGGCGCGCATATGAGCGACGCTGCAACGGATTCTCATTGGGATGACGATGAAAAAGAATGCTCTCGACTTCTGGGTCGGCCTGTTCGTGGTGCTGGGCTTTATCGCGCTGCTGTTTCTCGCGCTGAAGGCCGGCAACATGAGTTCCCTGTCGTTCCAGGCCACCTACCCGGTGAAGCTCAAGTTCGACAATATCGGCGGCCTCAAGCCGCGCGCGCCGGTGAAGAGCGCGGGCGTGACCGTGGGCCGGGTGGCCTCGATCGGCTTCGACTCCAACACCTATCAGGCGCTGGTGACGATCAACCTCGACCAGCAGTACCAGTTTCCGAAGGACACGTCGGCGAAGATCCTGACGTCGGGTTTGCTCGGCGAGCAGTACATCGGCCTCGAACCGGGCGGCGATTCGGAAATGCTCAAGGCCGGCGACACCATTTCGATGACGCAGTCGGCCATCGTGCTCGAGAACCTGATCGGCCAGTTCCTCTATAGCAAGGCGGCCGATTCGGGCGCCGCGAAGCCGTCCAGCGGCGCGAGCACGGATGCGGCGCCTGCTGCAGCACCCGCGCCCGCACCGGCTCAGGCGCCTGCACCGGCGGCTTCGGCGGCCCAATAAGAAGGAGAAAAAGAATGACGACCATACGCATGCGCGCCGTTACGCTTGGCGTCGCAGCGCTTGCACTCGGGGGTTGTTCGACGGTGCAGACGCCATCGAAGGAAGATCCATGGGAAGGGTTCAACCGCACGGTGTACACGTTCAACGACAAGGTTGACACGTACGCGCTCAAGCCGGTGGCGCAGGGCTACGTGAAGGTGACGCCGCAGCCCGTGCGCGACAGCGTGACGAACTTCTTCGCGAACATCGGCGACGTGTACAACGCCGCGAACAACTTCCTGCAGCTGAAGATCACCGATGGTGTCGAGGACATTATGCGGATCGTGATCAACACGGTCTTCGGCCTCGGCGGTCTGTTCGACGTCGCGACGCTCGCAAAGCTGCCCAAGCACAACCAGGACTTCGGTCTCACGCTCGGTCACTATGGCGTGCCGCCCGGCCCGTACCTCGTGCTGCCGCTGTTCGGTCCGAGCACGGTGCGTGACGGCGTGGGCCTCGTGCCGAACTACTTCATCAACCCGCTCACCTATGTGGATCCGGCCGCGCTGTCTTGGGGCCTTTACGGGCTGAACGTAGTGAGCACGCGCGCCAACCTGCTTGGCGCGAGCGACCTGCTCGAAGGCGCGGCGATCGACAGGTACTCGTTCATCCGCAACGCCTATCTGCAGCGCCGCCGCTATCTGCTGTCGGACGGCCGCGCGTCGTCGGGCAACAGCAATCTGCCGGATTACGGCGATGGCGCGCCGCTGCCGAAGTACGACGACACCGACGAGGGCGCGGCGGCCCCCGCTTCGGGTGCGGCTGCCGGTGCGGCAGTGCCCGCTTCGGGCACTGCGCCTGCGGCCATCCCGAATGCGGCCAGCATGGCACCCGCCAACCCCAACGGCGCAACGACCGCCCCGGCCACGCTGGAAGGCCCGGCCGGCGCCGCGGCGCCCACGGGCGCGTCGGAAACCACGGTGCCGGGCGACCAGATGATTCCGCCCGCGCGCATCGGCTTCCCGAGCATGCTGCGGCTGCACTGAGCGCTGCGCTCCGGCGTGCTGGAACGCCTCGCCGGAGCGTTCGTCTGACGTATACGTCTGACGTAACAAGCAGAAACGCTTGTCGCACTTTGCTGGCGGTTTTGACACAGCGCGATAGATCTCGCGTGATATCGTTGGTTCCAACGGGGCGATGTCCCCCAACTAGCAGGGCTCGAGATGAAAAAATTCTTTCTGTACCCGTTTTTCGCCATGTTTCTTTCGTTTGCCGGCGGCGCATTTGCCCAGACGGTAGACACCAGCAATCCCGACGCGATGGTCCAGACGGTCACGCAGCAGGTCATGAGCCAGATCAAGGGTGACAAGTCCATCCAGTCCGGCGACATCAGCAAGATCACGCAGCTCGTGAACGAAAAGATCCTGCCGTACACCGATTTCCGCCGCACCACGCAACTCGCGATGGGCCGCAACTGGCGCACGGCCACGCCGGAGCAGCAGCAACAGGTCATCGAACAGTTCAAGACGCTGCTGATCCGCACGTACTCGGGCGCGCTCGCCCAGGTGCGCGACCAGCAGATCCAGTACAAGCCGTTCCGCGCGAACCCGGACGACACCGACGTCGTGGTCCGTTCGACGGTCATGAACGGCGGCCAGCCGATCGAGCTCGACTATCGCCTCTACAAGACGCAGCAAGGCTGGCGCGTGTATGACATCAACGTGCTCGGCGCGTGGCTCATCCAGGCGTACCAGCAGCAGTTCCAGGAAAAGATCCAGCAAGGCGGCGTGGACGGCCTGATCCAGTTCCTCACACAGCGTAACCAGCAACTCGCATCGGGCAAGGCGACCTCGTGAGCGAGCGTTTCGCCACCGGCGCCAACCTGACCCACGAGAGCGCGAAGGCCGCGCTCTCGGCCGGGTTCGCGCAGATCTCGGCGGGCGCAACCGCCGTGGACTGCGCGGCGCTCACCCAGTTCGATTCATCGGCGCTCGCTGTGCTGATCGCGTGGCAGCGTGCCGCGCGTGAGCGCGGCGCTTCCCTTGCCGTGCTCAACATGCCCCCCGCGCTCGCCTCTCTCGCGCGCGCCTACGGCGTCGATTCGCTTCTCAACGAGCGACATTGACCCGCGTCGCCTGGCCGGACGCTAGCGTTCAAGCGGGATCACACCGCACTGCCGGGCCGACGCCGTTCCCCTCCAGGGCCAGGCCGCGCTTCCCGACTTGGCCTATAATCAACCGTTTTTTGGGCGCTGCCTCGGCGCAAAAAGTACCGCCTGGTACGTAATAAGCGTGCAGTGAGACAGCAAAGCCGGCCTGATAAGCCGTCCCCAATTCCGGTCTTCCCCGCAGCATTGATGCACTCTTGAGCCGCGCCGTTCGCAAACGGGCGGCGTATTAGTCATGCCAGCCATAGAAATCCGTAACGTCAAGAAGCGCTACAGGTCGCTTCAGGCGCTCAAGGGCGTCAGCTTCACGGTCGAAGACGGCGAGTTCTTCGGGCTGCTCGGCCCGAACGGCGCGGGCAAGACGACGCTCATCAGCATTCTTGCCGGCCTCGCGCGCGCGGACGAGGGCTCGATCGCCGTCCGCGGCCACGATGTCGTCGCCGACTACCGCAACGCGCGCCGCAACCTGGGCGTCGTGCCGCAGGAACTGGTGTTCGATCCGTTCTTTACGGTGCGCGAGACGCTGCGCATCCAGTCCGGCTACTTCGGCCTGCGCAACAACGACGCGTGGATCGACGAAGTCATGGCCAATCTCGATCTCACCGAGAAAGCCGACGTGAACATGCGCGCGCTGTCCGGCGGCATGAAGCGCCGCGTGCTCGTGGCGCAGGCGCTCGTGCACCGGCCGCCCGTGATCGTGCTCGACGAACCCACCGCCGGCGTGGACGTGGAACTGCGCCAGACGCTCTGGAAGTTCATCGCGCGCCTGAACCGCGAAGGGCACACCATCGTGCTCACCACGCACTATCTCGAAGAAGCCGAGCAGTTGTGCGACCGCATCGCCATGCTCCGGCGCGGCGAGATGGTCGCGCTGGAGCGCACGAGCGCGCTGCTGCAGCGCTTCGCGGGCACGCAGTTGTTCCTGCGCTTCTCGGAAGGCGTGCTGCCGAGCGATTTGCGCGCGCTCGAAGTCGATCTTTCCAACGCCAGCCCGCACCAGCATCTGCTGCGCCTCGCGAGCTACGACGACGTGGAGCGCATCCTGGCCAAGTGCCGCGCGAACGGCTGCAAGCTCGAAGAAGTGGAAGTGCGCAAGGCCGATCTGGAGGATGTCTTCGTGCAGGTGATGAACGGTCCTGAAGTGGTCGAGGGTCTCGCATGAGCGGTTTCCGTACGCTGTTCTACAAGGAAGTGTTGCGTTTCTGGAAAGTCGCTTTCCAGACCGTGCTCGCGCCCGTCATTACCGCGCTGCTCTATCTCACGATCTTCGGCCATGCGCTGCGCGGCCATGTCGAGGTGTATCCGGGCGTGGAATACACGAGCTTCCTGATTCCCGGCCTCGTGATGATGAGCGTGCTGCAGAACGCCTTCGCGAACAGCTCGTCGTCGTTGATCCAGTCGAAGATCACGGGCAATCTTGTATTCGTGCTGTTGCCGCCGCTCGCTGCATGGGAGATGTTCGGCGCCTACGTGCTCGCCTCGATCGTGCGCGGCCTCGCCGTTGGCGCGGGCGTGTTCGTCGTGACGATCTGGTTCATTCCGATGAGCTTCGCCGCGCCGTTCTACATCCTCGCGTTCGCGGTGCTGGGCTCGGCGATCCTCGGCACGCTCGGCCTGATCGCCGGGATCTGGGCGGAGAAGTTCGACCAGCTCGCGGCGTTTCAGAACTTTCTCATCATGCCGCTCACGTTTCTTTCGGGCGTGTTTTATTCGACGCATACGCTGCCGCCCCTGTGGCGCGAAGTGTCGCGGCTCAATCCGTTCTTTTACATGATCGATGGCTTCCGCTTCGGGTTCTTCGGCCTGTCCGACATCAACCCGCTCGTGAGCCTGTCGATCGTTTTCGTGTTTTTCGTGGCGCTGGCCACGCTCGCCATGCGTTTGCTCGCGAGCGGGTACAAGCTGCGTCACTAAGCAGGAGCCATACTCATGTTGCCGACTCCGGAACAGATCAAGCAGTACATCTCGGCAGGGCTCGCGTGCGAGCACCTCGAAGTCGAAGGCGATGGCCAGCACTTCTTCGCGACGATCGTCTCCTCAGCATTCGACGGCAAGCGCTTGATCCAGCGCCATCAGCTCGTCTACGCGGCGCTCGGCGACCGCATGCGCGAGGAAATCCACGCGCTCAGCATGAAGACGCTCACGCCCGCCGAATGGCAGAACGCATAATCTGGAATCTCAGTGCGAATTACCCAGGACAAAGACGCCGCCGCGAGCGGCGCAGCTCAACACCAAGCGACCCTGCAAACCGGCCGCACCGATCAGGAAACCTCAGGCATGGATAAACTCGTCATCGTCGGCGGGCAGAAGCTCGCAGGGGAAGTGGCTGTTTCCGGTGCAAAGAATGCGGCGCTGCCCATTCTCTGCGCGGGCCTTCTGAGCGCGGAACCCGTTCATCTGGACAACGTGCCCGACCTTCAGGACGTGCGCACCACGCTCAAGCTGCTCGGCCAGATGGGCGTGCGTACCGAGCAGAACGGCGCGCGCGTGCAGCTCGACGCCTCGAAGGTCAACAATCTCGTGGCGCCGTACGAGCTCGTGAAGACCATGCGCGCGTCGATCCTCGTGCTCGGGCCGCTCGTCGCGCGCTTCGGCGAGGCGAAGGTGTCGCTGCCGGGCGGCTGCGCGATCGGCGCGCGCCCCGTGGATCAGCACATCAAGGGCCTGCAGGCGATGGGCGCCGAGATCAACATCGAGCACGGCTTCATCGAGGCGCGCGCGAAGCGCCTGAAGGGCGCGCGCATCGTCACCGACATGATCACGGTCACCGGCACGGAAAACCTGCTCATGGCCGCCGTACTCGCCGATGGCGAAACGGTGATCGAGAACGCCGCGCGCGAGCCCGAAGTGGGCGACCTCGCGCACCTGCTCGTGGCGATGGGCGCGAAGATCGAAGGCATCGGCACCGACCGCCTCGTCATTCAAGGTGTGGACAAGCTCCACGGCGCGCACCACACCGTCATTCCGGACCGTATCGAAGCGGGCACGTTCCTGTGCGCGGTCGCGGCCGCGGGCGGCGACGTCACGCTGCGCCACGTGCGTCCGCACATCCTCGACGCCGTCACCGACAAGCTGCGCGAAGCGGGCGTGACGATCGAAGAGGGCGACGACTGGATGCGCGTGCGCATGCACGAGCGCGCGCGCGCCGTGAACGTGCGCACCTCCGAATATCCGGCGTTCCCGACCGACATGCAGGCGCAGTTCATGGCGCTCAACACGATCGCGGACGGCACCTCGCAAGTGGTCGAAAACATCTTCGAAAACCGCTTCATGCACGTGCAGGAACTCAATCGCCTGGGCGCCCACATCACGATCGACGGCAAGACGGCGCTCGTCGCCGGTGTCGAGAAGCTCTCGGGCGCGAAGGTGATGGCAACCGACCTGCGCGCCTCGGCGAGCCTCGTGATCGCGGGCCTGTGCGCGGACGGCGAAACGCTGATCGACCGCATCTATCACCTCGACCGCGGCTACGACCGCATGGAAGAGAAGCTCACGAAGATCGGCGCGAACGTGAAGCGGATCAAGGGGAGCGCGCAATGAGCACGGTCGAGTCGAGGCCCACGCCGGCGGCCGCGGCCAGCGCGCCGCTCACGCTTGCGCTCTCGAAGGGCCGCATCTTCGAAGAGACGATGCCGCTGCTCGCGGCGGCCGGCGTGCATGTGACGGAAGACCCGGAAACCTCGCGCAAGCTCATTCTGCCGACGACCGACCCGAACCTGCGCGTGATCATCGTGCGCGCGACCGACGTGCCCACCTACGTGGAGTACGGCGCCGCGGACTTCGGCGTGGCGGGCAAGGACGTGCTCAACGAGCACGGCGGCGGCGGCCTGTATCAGCCGATCGATCTCGACATCGCGCGCTGCCGTCTTTCGGTGGCCGTGAAGGGCGGCTTCGACTACGCGAACGCGGTGCGCCAGGGCGCGCGCCTGCGCGTGGCGACCAAGTACACGGAAGCCGCGCGCCAGCACTTCGCGGCCAAGGGCGTGCACGTCGACCTCATCAAGCTGTACGGCTCGATGGAGCTCGCGCCGCTCGTGGGCCTCGCCGACGCGATCGTCGACCTCGTCAGCACGGGCGGCACGCTGCGCGCGAACAATCTGGTCGAGGTCGAGGAGATCATGGAGATCTCCTCGCGCCTCGTCGTGAATCAGGCGGCGCTCAAGCTCAAGCGCGCCGCGCTGCGGCCGATCATCGACGCGTTCGAACGCGCATCGCGCGGCACGCAGGCGGGCTGACACCAAGAGCAAAGGGCAGGCGCAATGACGCGCCGCCTCGCGCGCAGTGCGCCTCAAAAGGCGCGGCGCGCACAACGTAACGGATGGATACCAGCATGGCTATCACGATGCGCAAACTCGATTCCGGCGCCGAAGGCTTCAAAAAGGCGCTGCACGCGGTGCTCG
Organism: Paraburkholderia sp. BR10141; assembly: GCF_056155635.1. Lineage (NCBI taxonomy): Bacteria > Pseudomonadati > Pseudomonadota > Betaproteobacteria > Burkholderiales > Burkholderiaceae > Paraburkholderia > Paraburkholderia sp. BR10141. The sequence goes on from NZ_JBMIQH010000024.1 coordinate 89,327, forward strand.
CCTTCGAGGCGAGCGAGGACGAGGCCATCGAGCGCTCCGTCGCGCAGATTCTCGCCGACGTCAAGGCGCGCGGCGACGCCGCCGTGCTCGACTACACGAACCGCTTCGACCGCCTTGCCGCCCCGAGCGTCGCGGCGCTCGAACTGCCGTTCAGCGAACTCGAAGCGGCGCTGGAAAGCCTCGAGCCCAAGCAGCGCGCGGCGCTCGAAGCCGCGGCGGCGCGCGTGCGCGGCTACCACGAGAAGCAGCGCATCGAGTGCGGCTCGCATAGCTGGCAGTACACCGAATCCGACGGCACGGTGCTCGGCCAGAAGGTCACGCCGCTCGACCGCGTGGGCCTTTATGTGCCCGGCGGCAAGGCCGCGTATCCGTCGTCCGTGCTGATGAACGCCATTCCCGCGCGGGTCGCGGGCGTACGCGAAATCATCATGGTCGTGCCCACGCCGGACGGCGTGAAGAACCCGCTCGTGCTGGCGGCGGCGCTGCTCGGCGGCGTCGATCGCGTGTTCACGATCGGCGGTGCGCAGGCCGTGGCGGCGCTCGCGTTCGGCACGAATACGATTCCGGCCGTCGACAAGATCTGCGGGCCGGGCAACGCCTATGTCGCTTCGGCCAAGCGCCGCGTGTTCGGCACGGTCGGCATCGACATGATCGCGGGCCCCTCGGAAATCCTCGTGATTTGCGACGGCACGACCGATCCGCGATGGGTGGCGATGGACCTGTTCTCGCAGGCCGAGCACGACGAGCTCGCGCAATCCATCCTGCTGTGCCCGGACGAGAGCTTCATCAAACGCGTGGAAGACGCCATCGACGAGCTGCTGCCCGCCATGCCGCGCGCCGAAGTCATCGCCACGTCGCTCACGAATCGCGGCGCGCTCGTGAAGGTGCGCGACATGGCCGAGGCCTGCGCCATCGCCAACGAGATCGCGCCGGAGCACCTCGAGATCTCGGCGCTGGAGCCGCAGAAGTGGGGCGCCGAAATCCGCCACGCGGGCGCGATTTTCCTTGGCCGCTACACGAGCGAGAGCCTCGGCGACTACTGCGCGGGGCCGAATCACGTGCTGCCTACGTCTCGTACCGCACGTTTCTCGTCGCCGCTTGGCGTCTATGATTTCATCAAGCGTTCGAGCCTCATCGAGGTGAGCGCGGAAGGCGCGCAAACGCTCGGCGAGATCGCGGCCGAGCTGGCCTACGGCGAAGGCCTGCAAGCCCACGCGCGCAGTGCCGAATTCCGCATGAAGCAGGTGTAAGGCACGCCTCGCAACTGGCAGAAGCCGGTTGAATGCGCCGCCGCGCAGCATGGAGACGTTGCGCGGCAGCAAGTCCCGCGAGTGCGCGGGGCGCAGCAGTTGGCCTTCAGTTTGACCCGCACGCAGCAGAGACCACGACGATAACCAGGGCAGCCGGCTTGCCGAGCTGCCCGTGCCGGCGGCCCCGCTTTCGCGAGCCGCCTTTCGACATGACGACACCACAAGACATCATCCGTCGCGACGTGCTCGCGATGACGAGTTACCCCGTGCCCGACGCTTCCGGTTTCGTGAAGCTCGACGCCATGGAGAACCCGTTTGCCCTGCCCCCCGACCTCGCAGCGCTTCTGGGCGAACGCCTCGCGGCGGTCGCGCTCAACCGCTATCCCGCGCCGCGCCCCGAGGCGCTGATCGCGAAGCTCAAAGAGACGATGCGCGTGCCCGCGGACTGCGACGTGCTGCTCGGCAACGGCTCGGACGAGATCATCAGCATGATCACCATGGCGTGCGCGAAGCCGGGCGCGAAGGTGCTCGCGCCGGTGCCGGGCTTCGTCATGTACGCAATGTCGGCGAAGCTCGCGCAGCTGGAATTCGTCGGCGTGCCGCTCAAGAGCGACTTCACGCTCGACCTCGAAGCGACGCTCGCGGCCATTGCTGAGCACACGCCTGCGGTGATCTGGCTGGCCTACCCGAACAACCCCACGGGCACGCTGTTCGACGACGCCGACATCGAGCGCCTGATCGCGTCGGCGCAAGAAGCGAAGAGCCTCGTGGTGATCGACGAGGCCTACCAGCCGTTCGCGATGCAAAGCTGGATGCCGCGCGCGGGCGAGTTCGACAACGTGGTCGTGATGCGCACGATGTCGAAGCTCGGGCTCGCGGGCATCCGCCTCGGCTATCTGGCCGGGCGGCCGTCATGGCTCAACGAGTTCGACAAGGTGCGTCCGCCCTACAACGTGAACGTGCTCACGCAAGCGGCGGCAGATCTGCTGCTCGACCATGTCGACGTGCTCGATGCGCAGGCCGCCGAATTGCGCGCGCAACGTGCGACGCTGGCCGCCGAAGTCGCGAAGCTGCCGGGCGCCGAGGTGTTTGAAAGCGCGGGCAATTTCCTACTCGTGCGCGTGCCCGACGCGGCGGCAGTTTTCGACACGCTGCTGTCTGCCCGGATTCTGATCAAAAACGTGGGTAAAATGCACCCATTGCTTGCGAACTGCGTGCGCCTGACCGTTGGCACCCCCGACGAAAACGCGCAATTGCTCGCCGCCCTGAAGCTCGTGCTCCGTTAGGCCGATGCTTCGTTCTCCCACTCTCCTGTTACGGGCTGTTTGAAGGATATTGCCATGCGCGTCGCGCAAGTCGTTCGCAACACCAGCGAAACGCAAATCCGCGTGAAACTCAATCTGGACGGCACCGGCGAGCAAAAGCTCGCAACCGGTGTGCCGTTTCTCGACCACATGCTCGACCAGATCGCACGACACGGTCTGATCGATCTCGAGGTCGAGGCGCATGGCGACACGCATATCGACGACCACCATACGGTGGAAGACGTCGGCATCACGCTCGGCCAGGCGGTGGCGCAGGCCATCGGCGACAAGAAGGGCATTCGCCGCTACGGCCACGCCTATGTGCCGCTCGACGAAGCGCTCTCGCGCGTCGTGATCGACTTCTCGGGCCGACCGGGCCTCGAATTCCACGTGCCGTTCACGCGCGCGCGCATCGGCACGTTCGACGTCGACCTGTCGATCGAATTTTTCCGCGGCTTCGTGAACCACGCAGGCGTGACGCTGCACATCGACAATCTGCGCGGCCTCAACGCGCACCATCAGATGGAAACCGTGTTCAAGGCATTCGGCCGCGCACTGCGCCAGGCCGCCGAACTGGACGAACGTCAGGCGGGCAAGATTCCGTCGACGAAGGGCAGCCTCTAGGCGACGCCTTTCACCGACCAGAAGGCCGGCCGCGCTACGCGCACTGTGCCGGGCGCATGCCTGGGCAGGACCTCCAGCGCGCCGCGCCGGGGCCGTCGCCCACATGCTGCGTGCGCGCCACATTAGCCATTCGGCTTATGGGCTCGCACGCGCCGACTGGCGTACATTGACGGCTTCGAAGGCAGATCAGGGCACATCGCGGCGCACATGCGTCCACACAGCCAAGGGCAAGGCCTTTTGAGCAGGCCGGATTCGAGATGAAAACTTCAATTGCGATTGTTGATTATGGAATGGGCAACCTGCGTTCGGTGGCCCAGGCGCTGAGGCAGGCCGCGCCGGAAGCCGACGTGGCCATCGTCGAGCGTCCCGAGGCGATCCGTGCTGCCGACCGCGTGGTGCTGCCGGGGCAGGGTGCGATGCCCGACTGCATGCGCAGCCTCGCCGAGTCGGGCCTGCAGGACGCGGTGCTCGAAGCCTCGCGCACGAAGCCGCTCATGGGCGTGTGCGTGGGCGAGCAGATGCTGTTCGACTGGAGCGCGGAAGGCGGCACGAAGGGCCTGGGCCTGCTGCCCGGCAAGGTCGTGCGCTTCGATCTGGAAGGCCAGCTGCAGGACGACGGCTCGCGCTTCAAGGTCCCGCAAATGGGCTGGAACCGCGTGCGTCAGGCACGCGCGCACGCCCTGTGGGACGGTGTGCCCGACGAAAGCTTCTTCTACTTCGTGCACAGCTACTATGTGGTTCCGGCGGATGCGTCGCACACCGTAGGCGAAACGCCGTACGGCGCGGCCTTTACCTCGGCAGTGGCGCGGGATAACATCTTCGCCACCCAATTCCACCCGGAAAAGAGCGCCGCTGCGGGTTTGCGCGTCTACCGCAACTTCGTCCACTGGAACCCCTGATTTCCTGCGGCGCTGACGCTCACAGCCGCCTTCGCGCACGCGCGCCGCGGCATTAGATTTGCGTTAGCAAGGCTGCCGAAAGAGTTGTACTAAACTAGCGAAACGGCGTCGGATCGGGCCTTTTTTCCGCCGGCGCTGCAGACTTCAACCCCATTCCCAGACACACCCGAAGCTATGCTGCTGATTCCGGCCATCGATCTCAAAGACGGTCACTGCGTGCGCCTCAAACAAGGCGATATGGACCAGGCGACGATTTTCTCCGAGGAACCGGCGGCTATGGCCCGACACTGGGTCGAGCGCGGCGCGCGGCGCCTGCACCTCGTCGACCTCAACGGCGCGTTCGCCGGCAAGCCGAAGAACGAAGACGCGATTCGCGAGATCATCCGCGAAGTCGGCGACGAGATTCCCGTGCAGCTCGGCGGCGGCATCCGCGACCTCGACACCATCGAGCGTTACCTCGACGACGGCCTGTCCTATGTGATCATCGGCACCGCCGCCGTCAAGAATCCGGGCTTCCTCCAGGAAGCATGCACCGCATTCGGGGGCCATATCATCGTGGGCCTCGACGCGAAAGACGGCAAGGTCGCGACCGACGGCTGGAGCAAGCTCACCGGTCACGAAGTCGTCGATCTCGCGCGCAAGTTCGAGGACTACGGCGTCGAGTCGATCATCTACACCGACATCGGCCGGGACGGCATGCTCCAGGGCATCAACATCGAAGCGACGGTGCGCCTCGCGCGCGCGGTGAAGATTCCGATCATCGCGAGTGGCGGGCTTTCCAACCTCGGCGATATCGACGCACTGTGCGAAGTCGAGGACGAAGGCGTGGAAGGCGTGATCTGCGGCCGCGCGATCTACTCGGGCGACCTCGATTTCGCTGCCGCGCAAACGCGCGCAGACAGCCTGCGCGAATCGGACGACGCGTAAAGCGTCGAATGCCGGCCTCCGTCACTGGAGGCCTTTTGTTTTGGCGCTGCGCCGCCATCTCCAAGGGGACTGGCGCTCGCGCGGGATAATTTCGCCTCAGGGCGCAAGGCACGGTGCAAAGCGCGCGACAATGGGCTGCGCGCCACGCCCGAACCGGGGCCGGCAGCCTTCTCGCGAAAGGTGCTCGCCGCACACACACCGACTGGCAACTTCGGCAACATCATGGCTCTACCCAAACGCATCATCCCCTGCCTCGACGTGACCGCCGGGCGCGTCGTCAAGGGCGTCAATTTCGTCGAACTGCGCGACGCGGGCGACCCCGTCGAAATCGCGCGCCGCTACGACGACCAGGGCGCCGACGAACTCACGTTCCTCGACATCACCGCGACCTCCGACCAGCGCGACCTGATCCTGCCGATCATCGAGGCGGTGGCTTCGCAGGTCTTCATTCCGCTCACCGTGGGCGGCGGCGTGCGCGCCGTGGCGGACGTGCGGCGCCTGCTCAACGCCGGTGCCGACAAGGTCAGCATGAACTCGTCGGCGGTCGCCAATCCGCAGCTCGTGCGCGATTCCGCCGACAAATACGGCTCGCAGTGCATCGTCGTCGCCATCGACGCGAAGCGAACGTCGGCGCCGGGCGAACCCGCGCGCTGGGAAGTGTTCACGCACGGCGGGCGCAAGGCCACGGGCATCGACGCCGTGGAATGGGCGCGCAAGATGGCGGAACTGGGCGCGGGCGAAATCCTGCTCACGAGCATGGACCGCGACGGCACGAAGAGCGGCTTCGATCTCGACCTCACGTGTGCGGTGTCCGACGCGGTGCCGATTCCCGTGATCGCCTCGGGCGGCGTGGGCGGCCTGCAGGATCTCGCGGACGGTATCGTCAAGGGCCGTGCCGACGCCGTGCTGGCCGCGAGCATTTTCCACTATGGCGAGCACACGGTGGGCGAGGCAAAGCGCTTCATGGCCGACCAGGGCATTTCGGTGAGGATGTAACGCGATGAGCCACACTCAAACCGGCAAACCCGACAACGACCTTGCCAACGCCAACTGGCTCGACAAGGTCAACTGGGACGCCAACGGCCTCGTGCCCGTGATCGCGCAGGAAGCGACCACCGGCGACGTGCTGATGTTCGCGTGGATGAACCGCGAAGCGCTCGCCAGGACGGTCGAGCTGCGCCGCGCCGTGTACTTCTCCCGCTCGCGCCAGCGCCTTTGGTTCAAGGGCGAGGAGTCCGGCCATGTGCAGCACGTGAGCGACATCCGCCTCGACTGCGACGAAGACGTCGTGCTGCTCAAGATCGAGCAGGTCTCGGGCATTGCGTGCCACACGGGCCGCCACTCGTGCTTTTTCCAGCAATTCGAAGGCACCGTCGACGAAGGCCGCTGGGTCGCCGTCGACCCGGTGCTGAAAGACCCCGAACACATCTACAAATGACGCAACTGAATACCAACGACACCTTGCTGCGCCTCGCGGCGGTGATCGACAGCCGCAAGGGCGGCGACCCGGACGCCTCCTACGTCGCACGCCTCTTTCACAAGGGCGACGACGCGGTGCTCAAGAAGGTCGGCGAAGAGGCGACCGAGGTCGTGCTTGCCGCGAAGGACGTGCGCCAGGGCGGTGCACGCAAGGCGCTGGTCGGCGAGATGGCCGACCTGTGGTTCCATTGCCTCGTCACGCTCTCGCACTTCGATCTGAGTCCTGCCGACGTGCTCGCGGAACTCGAACGCCGCGAAGGCCTTTCGGGTCTCGAGGAAAAAGCGCTGCGCAAAAGCCGCGAGCGCGAAGAGAACGGCGACTGAGGCTCAACGCTGCGCACAGCGCTCCACAGAGGGAGATGAACGACATGTCCACGTCCGGCGATTACCCGCCCCCTTCGTACCGCAACGGCGTCGACGCGGACCGTTTGCGCAGCCTGCGGACTTTCACGCACGTGCTGTACGCGCTCTATGCGGTCTACTGGCTGACCGGCGGCATTTCGGTGCTGGTGGCCATCATCCTGAATTACCTCAAACGCGACGAATCGCTCGGCACGCCTTATGAGCAGCACTTCACGTGGCAAATCCGCACGTTCTGGCTCGGGCTGGCCGGCCATCTGATCGGCGGTGTGCTCATCTTCGTGCTGGTCGGCATTCCGATTTTGTGGGCTGTCGCAATCTGGACGTTGTACCGTATCATCAAAGGCTGGCTTTACTTGTACGACAACAAGCCGCTGCACAACCCGCGCGCCTGGTTCTGAGGGCTTTCGGGCGCGCGTGCGGTTTTGCTCACCAGGAGCGCCATGAGTCACGACCGCAGCACCTGTCTCTTCTGCAAGATCGCCGACGGCCACATTCCCAGCACGCGCGTGTACGAGGACGAAGAGTTCGTCGCCTTCCGCGACATCCGGCCCGCAGCCGAAACTCACGTCCTCGTGATTCCGCGCCAGCATATTTCCACCCTTGCCGATTGCGGTGAAAACGACGCACTGCTGCTTGGTAGAATGTTTGTATTGGTCGCACGGCTTGCCAAAGAGCTGGGCGTCTCGTACACGGGTGGCGAAACCGGGTTTCGCACGGTGGTGAATACGGGGCCGGGCGGCGGGCAGGAGGTCTACCATCTGCACGCGCATTTGCTGGCTGGGCCGCGTCCGTGGCACCGCATGGGCTGAGTGCCGACGGCGGGGAAAGTCGGTATAAATGACGGATGGCGTGGTTCTCACTGAAGCGTCGCGCTAAAGGGTCGAACGCCACGACCATGCAACATCGAACAGGCACAATTTATCGCGTCGCGCACCTCGCGCGGCGGCGGGGTTAAGGAGAGAGTCAATCATGGGTTCGTTGAGCATCTGGCACTGGCTGATCGTCTTGTTGATCGTTGCGCTCGTCTTCGGCACCAAGAAGCTGCGCAATATCGGTAGCGATCTGGGCGGTGCGGTGAAGGGTTTCAAGGAAGGCATGCGCGAGAACGAAGGCGCCGGCGCCGACACGCAAAAGCGCGAACTCCCGGCCGACGGCGGTGCAGTCGACGTCGAAGCCAAGGACAAGACGCAGCGCTCGAACGACTTCCGCTAAAACGCGTGGCGGCCGCCTTTTTCGCCGCCACAAGTTTTTCCGCATGTTTCCCGTTCGTTTCCATTAAGGCAGCCAAGGCTGACGGAAAACTCCATTCATGCTCGATCTCGGTTTAACCAAGATGGCGCTGATCGGCGTCGTCGCGCTGGTCGTTCTCGGGCCGGAGCGGCTGCCGCGGGTCGCACGCACGGCCGGCGCGCTGTTCGGTCGCGCGCAGCGCTATATCAACGACGTCAAGGCGGAAGTCACGCGCGAGATCGAACTCGACGAGTTGCGCCGCATGAAGACCGAGTTCGAAACGGCGGCGCAGAACGTCGAGAAGAACGTTCAGGACAATCTGCGCAAGCATGAAACCGAGTTGAACGACGCGTGGAACGCGGGCACCTCGGTGTCGCCGAGCATCGCAGGCGGCGCGGATCCTGCCAGCCTGGAAGGCGCTGCCGCCAATGCCGCGGATGCCGTCGCCACGCAATCGGGATGGCGCTCCGGCAACGCGGGCGCAAGCGGCGCGAAACGCAAGAACTGGCGCATGAAGCAGAGCGCCGCGCCGGTCTGGTACAAACGCGCCACGCTGCGCCGCACGCGGGTGCAATCGGGTGCTGCACGCGTGGCGCAGCACACGCCGGCGAGCCTGCGCCGGCCCACGCGGTTCTTCTGACGCGGATCCGCCTTTGCGCACGACCATTTCCAACAGAGGGCCGGTGTGAGCGACCCCCAGCAAAAACTGGAAGAAGGCTCCGAAGAGACCTTCATTTCCCATCTCGTCGAACTGCGCGACCGCATCATTCGCGCAGGCGTTGCCGTGATCGTCGTGTTCGTCGGGCTCGTCTACTGGGCGCCCGACATATTCCGGCTGCTCGCGCGTCCGCTCATGCAGAACCTGCCGCGTGACGGCAAGATGATCGTCACCGACGTGACCGGCTCGTTCTTCGTGCCCATGAAGGTCACGATGCTCGTGGCGTTCGTGATCGCGCTGCCGGTCGTGCTCTACCAGATCTGGGCGTTCGTCGCCCCAGGCCTCTACCAGCACGAAAAGAAGCTCGTCGCGCCGCTCGTGGCAAGCAGCTACACGCTCTTCCTGTGCGGCATGGCGTTCGCATATTTCGTGGTGTTCCCGACCATCTTCCGCGTGATGGCGCACTACAACGCGCCGCTCGGCGCGGAGATGACGACCGACATCGACAATTACCTGAGCTTCGTGCTCACCATGTTCATTGCGTTCGGCGTGACCTTCGAGGTGCCGATCATCGTCGTGCTGCTCGTGCGCATGGGCGTGGTCACCGTGAAGAAGCTCAAGCAGATCCGGCCCTACGTGATCGTCGGCGCGTTCATCGTCGCAGCCGTGGTGACGCCGCCGGACGTGTTCTCGCAGCTCATCCTCGCGCTGCCGCTCATCCTCCTCTACGAGGCGGGCATCATCGCGGCGCGCATCTTCATCGGCACGGGCGAGAAGAAGCCCGCGGACGAGAGTCAGGCGGCGGGCTAGCCCCGCGGGCCTGGCGGAGGAAAGCCGCAGGAAAGCAAAAGGCCGCGAACCCACGTTCGCGGCCTTTTCGTTTTCCGGTTGCGAGTCCGGACGCGGGCAGGGCGCGATGCCCCGCCTGCGGTGGGATATCAACCGCCGTCGTCGCCTTCGCCGTCTTCCTGAGCCGGCTGCTTCGGCGGCGGCGGGCGCTTGCCGATCAGTACGTCGAGATCCATGTCCTTGTTCTTGCGCACGAGGTGGACCTTCGCGTCGCTGCCCGGTTTGATTTGCGCGATGACGTTCAAAAGGCGCGTGGTGTCGGTGATGGCCTCACCGTTCACCGAGGTCAGGACGTCGCCCGGCTTGATGCCGGCCTTGTCGGCGGGGCCGCCCTGCAGCACGCCCGCGACGATCGCGCCCGACTTCTCCTTCAGCCCGAACGAGTCGGCGATCTCCGGCGTCACGTCCTGTGGCTCCACGCCGATCCAGCCGCGCGTGACCGAGCCCGAGGTGATGATGCTCTCCAGTACGCTGCGCGCCGTGGAAACGGGAATCGCGAAGCCGATGCCGAGCGAGCCGCCCGAGCGCGAGTAGATGGCGGTGTTGATGCCGAGCAGGTTGCCGTTCACGTCGACGAGCGCGCCGCCCGAGTTGCCCGGATTGATCGGCGCATCGGTCTGAATGAAATTCTCGAACGTGTTGATGCCGAGATGATTGCGGCCCAGCGCGCTGATGATGCCCATCGTGACCGTCTGGCCCACGCCGAACGGATTGCCGATGGCGAGCACGACGTCGCCCACGCGCGTCTGATCCATGCGGCCGAGCGTGATGGTGGGCAGGTTCGGCAGATTGATCTTGAGCACCGCGAGATCCGTTTCCGGGTCGATGCCGATCACCTTGGCGTTGGTGGTGCGGCCGTCGGAAAGCGCGATTTCGATCTGGTCCGCGCCGTCGATTACGTGCTGGTTCGTTAGAATGTAACCGTCCGGACTGACAATGACGCCCGAACCGAGGTTGGCGGCAGGCTGCTCCTGCTGCTTCTGGTTTTTGTTGCGATCGCCGAAGAAATAGCGAAATAGCGGATCGTTCTGGCGAGGGTCGGGCGGCAGCGACCCATCCTTGCTCGAGAACACGTTGACAACCGCGGGCATGGCCTTCTGGGCGGCGTCCGCATAGGAGCCCTGGGCGGCGCCTCCACCGATGCCTGGCGCCACTTCCCGCAGTGCGACGATCGGTTCGGCAAGCTGCTTGCCGAACTGCCCCTGGTGCTGCAGCCACTGCGGTTTGAGCGTGGCGATGATGAACATCAACGCCAGCAGGACCGTCACCGCCTGGGCGAAGAACAGCCAAAAGCGTCTAAGCATCTGAAGATTAGAGGATTATATGGATCGGATCGAACTGGAATTGTATCTGAACAATCTTCTGGAATCCGCGCGGTTCAAGGACTACTGCCCCAATGGCCTGCAGGTCGAAGGGCGGCGGCGCGTGGAGAAGATCGCCACGGGCGTGACCGCCTCGCTCGCGTTTCTCGAAGCCGCGCTCGAGTGGGGCGCCGACGCGGTGCTCGTGCATCACGGTTACTTCTGGAAGAACGAAGCACCGCAAATTACGGGCCGCAAGTACCGTCGCCTGAAGACGCTGCTCGCGAACGACATCAACCTGTTCGCCTACCATCTGCCGCTCGACAGCCATCCCGAACTCGGCAACAACGCGCAGTTGGGCGCCCGGTTCGGCTGGATCGGCGAACAACGCTTCGGCGACCAGGATCTTGGCTGGATGGCCACGCTGCCCATGCCGATCACGCTCGCGCACTTTACCGCCGAGGTCGAGCAGACGCTCGGCCGCACGCCGCTCGTGCTCGGCGACCCCGACTGGCAACTGCGCCGCGTGGCCTGGTGCACGGGCGCGGCGCAAAGTCTCTTCGACGCGGCGATCGACGCTGGCGCCGACGTCTTCCTCACCGGCGAGATCTCCGAGCCGACCACGCACACCTCCGCGGAAAGCGGTGTGGCGTTCCTCGCCGCAGGCCACCACGCGACCGAGCGCTTCGGCGTGCAGGCGGTGGGCGCGCACCTCTCGGAAGCCTTCAACATCGAGCATCTTTTCATCGATATCGACAATCCCGTTTGATTGCATATTCGGCGCAAATTGTCGTGGCGCAGCATCGTTTTATTCATGAGGCATTTACAAACTGAAAAGAAAGTGGCCCTCTTTTCTGCGGGAAAACCCCGAGATATCAAGGACTTCCGAGGCTTTTTCGAGAGCGCCCCTTGTAAATGCCAACTCCATTCGAGCAAACTAGCGTTCGGCAGCACCGCGGGTAAGCTGGCGTGACGGAAAAATCCAACTCAGAAGTGGGGCGATGTGATGCGAGACAACGAGAATGACCGCGTCGATGGCAGCCGCCGAACCTGGCTGATTGCGACGTCCGTAGCAGGTGGCATTGGAGGCGTGGCCACTGTCGTACCTTTCGTAGGGTCCTTTGCACCATCCGAAAAAGCCCGCGCCGCCGGCGCGCCCGTCGAAGCCGATATCACGAATCTGCAGCCCGGCTCGATGATGACCGTCGCCTGGCGCGGCAAGCCCGTGTGGATCCTGAATCGCACGGATCGCATGATGGCCGACGTGAAGAAGGCCGATCCCGATCTGGCCGACCCGAACTCCGAGCACCCGTTCTCGATGCCGATGCCGGAGTACTGCATGAACGAATTCCGTTCGCGCGCCGAGCATCAGAACATTCTCGTGGCGGTGGCCGTCTGCACCCATCTGGGCTGCACGCCGACGGCGCGCTTCCAGGAAGGCCCGCAGCCGAACCTGCCCGACAGCTGGCCGGGCGGCTTCCTGTGCCCGTGCCACGGCTCCACCTACGATCTCTCCGGTCGCGTGTTCAAGAACAAGCCGGCGCCGCAAAACCTCGACATTCCCCGCTACATGTTCGCGTCCCCGACGCAGATCGTGATCGGCAAGGACGAAAAAGGAGAAGCGTGATGGCGACGGGAACCGAAAAGGACGTGGTGGAAACGACCGGCGCATCTTCCGGCCTGCAGGGCTGGATCGATAAGCGTTTTCCGATGACGGCGAGCTGGCGCGCTCACGCTTCTGAGTACTACGCGCCCAAGAACTTCAACTTCTGGTACTTCTTCGGCTCGCTCGCGCTGCTCGTGCTGGTGAACCAGATCATCACCGGTATTTTCCTCACCATGAATTACAAGCCCGATGCGACGCTCGCGTTCGCATCGGTCGAGTACATCATGCGCGAGGTGCCGTGGGGCTGGCTCATCCGCTACATGCACTCCACGGGCGCTTCGATGTTCTTCGTGGTCGTGTACCTGCACATGTTCCGCGGGCTGCTGTACGGCTCGTACCGCAAGCCGCGCGAACTCGTGTGGATCTTCGGCTGCGCGATCTTCCTGTGCCTGATGGCCGAGGCGTTCTTCGGCTACCTGCTGCCTTGGGGCCAGATGTCGTTCTGGGGCGCGCAGGTCATCGTGAACCTGTTCTCGGCGATTCCCTTCATCGGCCCGGACCTCTCGCTGTGGATTCGCGGCGACTACGTGGTGTCGGACGTCACGCTCAACCGCTTCTTCGCGTTCCACGTGATCGCCATTCCACTGGTGCTGGTCGGGCTCGTGATCTGTCACATCATCGCGTTGCACGAAGTGGGCTCGAACAACCCCGACGGCATCGAGATCAAGGCGAAGAAGGACGCGAACGGCGTGCCGCTCGACGGCATCCCGTTCCATCCGTATTACTCGGTGCACGACTTCATGGGCGTGTGCATCTTCCTGATGATTTTCGCGGCGATCGTGTTCTTCGCGCCGGAGATGGGCGGCTACTTCCTCGAGTCGAACAACTTCGTGCCGGCCAACCCGCTGCAAACGCCGCCCGAAATCGCGCCGGTCTGGTACTTCACGGCGTTCTACGCGATGCTGCGCGCCACGACCGACCCATTCAAGATCGTGCTGATGGTCGTGATCGCGCTGCTCGGGCTGCTCGCGCTCGTGCGCGCCCGCGGCAAATGGCGCGCCGGGCTGCCGGTGCTGGCGGTGCTCGTGATCCTCGCCATGTACTTCACCGAGTCGAAGTTCTGGGGCGTGGTGGTGATGGGCACGGCGGTGATCTCGCTCTTCTTCCTGCCGTGGCTCGACCGCTCGCCGGTGAAGTCGATCCGTTACCGGCCGTTCTTCCACAAGGTGTTTCTCGGCATCTTCGTGCTGGCCTTCCTGACGCTCGCGTTCCTCGGCACGAAGCCGCCATCGCCGGCGGCCACGCTGATCGCCCAGATCTGCGCGCTCGTCTACTTCGCTTTCTTCCTCGGCATGCCGTTCTGGACGCCGCTTGGCACTTTCAAGCAGCCGCCCGAGCGCGTGCGGTTCAAGCCCCATTAACTGACGAGCGAGGAAGATATGACGAAACGTTCTCTTTTTTCGACGCTCGCGAAGGTGAGCATACGGGCTGCCGGCGTCCGGGCCGGCTTGGCCGCGCTGGCGCTCTCATGCATCTTTGGGGGCGGATCTGTCGCGGCGCAGGAAAACATTCCGCTCGACCGCGCTCCCGATAACGGCGAAAATCTTGCTTCGCTGCAACACGGCGCCAAATTGTTTGTAAACTATTGTCTGAATTGCCATAGTGCGAACTTGATGCGCTATAGCCGGTTGCAGGTTCTCGGCATTCCGCAGAAGCAAATCGAAGATAATCTGTTGTTTACGACCGACAAGGTCGGCAACACGATGTCCATCGCGATGCGCCCGGACGACGCGAAGGCGTGGTTCGGCGTAGCGCCGCCGGACCTCTCCGTGGAAGCGCGGGCGAAAGGGCGCGACTGGCTGTACACGTACCTGCGCAGCTTCTACCGCGACGATACGCGGCCGACTGGCTGGAACAATCTGGTGTTCGAAAACGTGAGCATGCCGCACGTGCTGTGGCAGTTGCAGGGCATCCGCACGGCGAAGTTCGAGGACACGACGGACGAGGAAACCGGGGAAAAGGTCCGTCGCTTTGCCGGGTTCCAGCAGGTCACGCCGGGAACGCTCTCGCCGGTGGATTATGATGCCGACGTGGCCGACCTGGTGGCCTACCTCGGCTGGATGGCCGAACCCGAGCAGAAAACCCGCAGGCAGCTTGGCGTGTGGGTGCTCTTGTTCCTCGGCGTCTTGAGCTTTTTCGCGTGGCGATTGAACGCCGCGTACTGGAAAGATATCAAATAGGCACGTCCTGACCGACGTGGGGCCGGTGCGACGAGATGCCGTCTGACGGTTCAGGGACCGTCAGACGGTTTTTTCGCCCGCTGGCCTTTTGGGTTTATTGAGGAAATGTAAATCATGATGGTTCTGTACTCCGGCACTACCTGCCCGTTCTCCCAGCGCTGCCGGCTGGTGTTGTTCGAAAAGGGCATGGACTTCGAAATCCGCGACGTCGACCTGTTCAACAAACCGGAAGACATCGCCGTGATGAATCCGTACGGTCAGGTGCCGATTCTGGTCGAGCGCGACCTGATTCTGTACGAGTCGAACATCATCAACGAGTATATCGACGAGCGCTTCCCGCATCCGCAGCTGATGCCGGCCGACCCGGTCCAGCGCGCCCGCGCGCGTCTGTTCCTGCTCAACTTCGAGAAGGAGCTGTTCGTGCACGTGAGCACGCTCGAAAACGAGAAGGGCAAGGCCGCCGAGAAGAACCACGAGAAGGCGCGCCTCGCGATCCGCGACCGCCTCACGCAGCTCGCGCCGATCTTCCTGAAGAACAAGTACATGCTGGGCGAAGAGTTCTCGATGCTCGACGTCGCCATCGCGCCGCTGCTGTGGCGCCTCGACCACTACGGCATCGAGCTGTCGAAGAATGCCGCGCCGCTCATGAAGTATGCCGAGCGCATTTTCAGCCGTCCGGCGTATATCGAAGCGCTGACGCCGTCTGAAAAGGTCATGCGCCGTTAAGCAGTATCCTGGCAGTTGCAGGTAACAGAGGCGGCGTACACAGCGTGGGTGTGGACGCCGCCTCGTGAAAGGATTGTTGATGCAAGAGATTTCCACCAAGCCGTATTTGCTGCGCGCGCTGTACGAGTGGTGCACGGACAACGGCTTCACGCCGCACATCGCGGTGCGGGTCGATAACCGCACACGCGTGCCGCGCCAGTTCGTGCGTGACGGCGAGATCGTGCTGAACATCAGCTTCGAGGCGACGAGCCAGCTGCAGATGGGCAACGAGATGATCGAGTTCCACGCGCGCTTCTCGGGCAAGTCGCACAAGATCGAGGTGCCGGTGTCGAACGTGCTCGCGATCTACGCCCGCGAGAACGGTCAGGGCATGGCGTTCCCGGTCGAGTCGCCGCCCGGCGACGCCGACGACGTGCTGTCCTCCGAGGACCACGAAGAAGCCGAAGCACATGAGGCGCCTGCGGTGCGCGACGAACCTGCCGAGGAACCCGCCGCGCCGCTCGCGCCGGTCGCGACGCGCGCCGCCGACAAAGATGACGATGGCGGCAACAAGGGCGGCAAGGGCCACCTCAAGATCGTTAAATGAAGTAGAATAGCGGGCTACGCCGGCTTAGCTCATCTGGTAGAGCAGTTGATTTGTAATCATCAGGTGGCGGGTTCGAGTCCTGCAGCCGGCACCATATTCGAAGCAATGCGTCAAGACAAAGGGTTACGTGAAATTCACGTGACCCTTTGTGCTTTCTGCACCCGCCCGCACCAGATTCCTCACTCCGCCCATTGCGGATCGCTCGTGAACATGATCGTGAGCCAGCGGTGCGACTCGTCGCCGCCGATGGCCCGGCCGATTTCGTCTCGGATCGCGTCCCATTCGGCGATGCGCTTCGCCGGCATGTCGGGCGGCACGACGAAATACAGCTCGATCTCGCGGGAGCGGCCCACTTTCGCGACATAAGCCCGGTAATACTCGAAGGCGTAGCGCTCGACGAAGCGTTTCGCGACCGCATCGACATGCTGCTTGAGATCCGGGGGCGCCACGAGCAGCACATCCAGCAGGGCCTGGCGGATCTCCGCGAGCGGAATCGGGATGATCACGACGCATACCACCACGAGCGCCGCCGGGTCGACATAGGGGGTGAAGCGCTCCCATGTCGTTCCCTGAATTGCATAGCCGACGCTGAAGGCGACCAGCAGCGCCGCTGTAATGCCCGCGGACATGATCCATGACTTGATATCGAGGCGCACGAAATCCGAGTGGATCCGGCGGTTCGCGCGCGATTCGAATACCGCCATCGCCGCGCAGGCACTCACGGTGAGGACGGCGTAGACGAGTGCGGGACCGAAGTGCAGTTCGTGGCCGCCGGAGAGCAGGTTGGTGATGCCGTTGATCAGCGCGTAG
This sequence comes from Paraburkholderia sp. BR10141, assembly GCF_056155635.1. Classification (NCBI taxonomy): domain Bacteria; kingdom Pseudomonadati; phylum Pseudomonadota; class Betaproteobacteria; order Burkholderiales; family Burkholderiaceae; genus Paraburkholderia; species Paraburkholderia sp. BR10141. Next base: position 106,179 of record NZ_JBMIQH010000024.1, read on the forward strand.
ACGGCCACGCCCACGAGCAGCGTGCTGTTGAGCCCGAGCACCATGGGTTCGAGATGCCAGAAGCCCATGGTGAAGCGCTCGCGCCATTTGCGCGGCAGGTCGACGTTGACCGCGTACGAGGTGATCAGTCGCACGACGGCGAGTGCGAGCGCGCTCATGCTCGCGTCGACGAGCGAATAGACTCCGTCGAACACAATCGAAAACGAGCCGGAGATCAGGCCGAACAGAATGCCGATGAGGGCGATCACCAACGTCGTGGCGATCGATAGCGTCAGCACGCTGCTCTCGTCGGAAGCACTGAAGAAGCGAAGCCGTTCCATGATGTCTGCCCTGCGCGAGGATGAGCAAGACTAGCCGACTCGCCGGGACGCCGTCTCGGCGTTGCGCGGTCAGCTTGCTTCGCGCGCCATCGAGTCGGCGCGGCCTTCCACGAGGTCGATCTCCTGTGGCGACAGGCCGAATGCCGCATAGAGGCGTCGATCGATCTCGCGCGCGATGCCGTCCGCTTCAGCGGCGTCGCATGCGGACTGCCCGGCGCGCAGCAAGCGGGTCACGCAGTCGGCGACTTCGCTGCGCACCGAAGCGCCGCCCGGCACGGGCAAGGCGTCGATCATCGATGTCGTGAACGCCACGCCGCCGTTGTAGCTCGACGCGCCGTACTTCGCGCGGATCAGGAACACCGAGAGCGGGCAGTTGAGCAACGCCGCCGCGAACTTCAGCAGGTTCTCGTCGTCCGAGCGCAGGATCAGTGTGGTCTTGCCGGGGATCGTGTCGCCTGCGAGATCGAGCGTCGCATCGAGCCGTGTGAGGCCTTTCACGATCACCTTTTTCGCGTTGGCTTTCGCGCCGTAGCCGTTCCCGAACGTCGACGCGAAGCGCTCGCGCTCGACCACGGGTGCCTCGTAGCGTCGCCCGAGATAGGTCATCGGCTTGCTGCCCCAGCGCGAGACGTAGCGCCCGAGCGTGCCGGTGTTCACCACGCGGTAGTGTTGGTCCGGCTGGAATCGGCCGTCGGCCGCTTCGACGAGGGGCGCGAGCCGGTAGGCGTCCGACGTCGCACAGGCGTTTTCGCAGGGCAGCAGCGAACCGAGTGTGGGGTGCGCACCGGCGAACCGCTGCACGAACGCGGCGTGCGGCGAGAGCAATGCGTCGAGCGGCCATGGCGCCTCGAGCGAGCGTTTGTCGGTTTGCGCAAGCTCGGTGAGCGTCTCGCGGTCGATGCGCGCGGTCGCGATGGCAGGCGTGCCCGACTCGCGAAAGAGCGTGATGATCGAATCCACACGCGCCTGCTCGAATACGTCGCGGCCGAGCCTGACGATGCGTTCGATCTTGTCCAGATGCCGTGCGCGCAACGCATTGCCGAAGGGCTTCGAGAGCCACTTGTCGGGCGTGAGATACGCCATCGCGCCGCCGGGCCTCAGGAGCGCGAGGCCGAGCTCGATGAACACGATGTAGAGGTCCCAGTTGCCTCGCGCGCTCGGCCAGCGCTGCGCCAGCCGCTCGCGCAACGCGCGCTGGCCCTGATTGATCATGCGCTCGGAGTCGATATAGGGCGGATTCGCTATGACGGCGTCGAAGCGCTCGAAGTCGCCTTCGTCGGTGAGGAGGTCGGCGAATTCGATGCGCCATTCGAACGCTGCGGCTTTTTCGGGCGGCGTGTCGGCCTGGTGGTTCGCGAGGGCGTGGCGCAACGCTTCGCGCAGTTGCGCGCATCGGGCGATTTCGGCGCGCCTCGCCGCGGCTGTAGCCGTCGCCCGCAGTCTAGCCGCGCTGGCACGATAGTTCGCCACTGGCTCAGCGTAGCCGCGCAGCGGCGTATCGAAGTCGAAACGGCTGAGCGTCGCATTGCCTGCTTTGAGGTTGGTCTCGAGGTTCGGCAGAGAAGCGGTGAAATCGGCGTGTTCGAGCAGTTCGATCCACAGCCGCAGGTGCGCCATGCCGACCGAATCCGGGTTGATATCCACACCGAAAAGCGAGTGCTCGACGATGTCCCGCTTGACACTGAAGAGCGCGGCTTCGATCTTGCGGATGCTCGTGCCATCGCGCTCGCGGGTGAGCGGTTCGCCGTTCGCATGCGTCACGCAAAGCCGGTCCGCGGTGACGTCGATGCGGCAAGCGCTGAGTGCTTCGCGGTCCTGCGCGTTCAGCAAGCCGAGGCGCACTTTCAGCGCCAGCAACTCGTTGAGCGCTGAAACGAGCAGATGCCCCGAGCCCACTGCGGGATCGCAGATGCGCAGCGAGTCCAGAATCGCGCGCGCCTCGTCGCGGCTTCCGATCGATGCGCCGCTTGATTCACCGATCAGTTCGGATAGCTGATCGATGTTCGTGCAGTGCCAGCCTTTGGCGCGATTCAGCCGATTGAGCGCCGCATGCGTGATGGCGGGACGGGCGAGTTGCATCGCGACGCTGCCGGGCGTGTACCAGGCGCCGTCGCGGTATCCGTTGAGCTTTTCGAAGACGAGCCCGAGCGAGGAGGCATCGAGGCAACGCCTGTTCGCCACGGTTGGCTCTCGCGCCACCAGACCGGCGGAGAAGTCGAAGGTGGCGAGAAAATCGAGCAGATAGGCAAGCGTGTGCCGCTCGCCGCTCGCATCGGGGAGCACGGTCGCCTCGTACGGCGGCAGCGTGGCGCGATCGTCGAGCATGCTTATGCCGAGCAGGCTACGGTCCAGGTCTTGCGGCGCGAACCGCGAACCGTCGAAGCGGGGAAGGTGAGCGAAGCGGGCTGGCGGCGTGTGGTCACCGGCGCCGAGGACGGTGTCGCACAGCGCGTCGAGATCGCTGAACGAGCGGATGCGCTGGGCGTTCAGGAACGCGTAGGCCGCATCGTCGCCATGGAGCGTCAGCAGACGCGTTTCGAGCACCTTGAGAAAAACGAGGCGGCTGATCCAGGCGATGCAAAGCCGGAGCGCGAGTTCGAAATGGTCGGTCTTCGGCCGCTCGCCTGGGCTCTCTCCGTCGCAGGCGGCGAGGCGCGACAGCGCGAGTTCGATCAGCGCGCCGGGCAAACGCTCGTGCGGCGCGGGTCGCGCGACGGTGCGCCTCATGCCGGAAACGCTCTCCCGCAACCCGACGATATGCAGCAGTTCGGCGTAAAAGCCTTCGTCGAGCCCAGCACCGGCGCTGGCGCGGCGCGTGCGCGGTTTGCGCGCGCGGCGTGTCTGCTGGGTGGTTGCTGGCATGGTCTCGTGCGGGTGGGCCTGGCCTGACGGGGCGCGGTCGGCGCCCATTTTACTGCCGGGCGCGTGCGTTTCGTCCTACGTCGTCTGGCCTGGTCGACGCGCCCGCCCGTCTGAGCGATCATCGTTGCGAAGGCGACGTGGCGGAACGCGCCGCGTCGCTCTGCTATATGATGGCGCCCCGCGGCGGCAACCCGCGGGCCAGGTACGAATCGACGAACTGGCCCGCCGCACCGAATATCCGACTATGACCGAACATCCCACTCTTACCTGGCCCGACACCGAAGGCCCGCGCACGGTGCGCTGGCGCTCCGAGGCTGGCGTGCCGGCGCCCAAACGCGTGGTCATCGCCGACGATCGCACGACTGCGGACGCTGCGTACCGCCTTGCCTGCGAAGGCACCGCCCTCCTGTGGCGCGGCGACTATCAGAACGCGCGTCAGCTGCTGCAGGCCATGGCGCGCCGTGGGGAGCGCAAACCCCGCAAGGCTGCGCCGCCCAAGGCGCCGGCTTCACCGCTCGAAGCGTTTCATCTGCATCGCCAGGCGCAGGCGCAGCGTGCCCGCACGCTCGGCATGGTGCTGATTCCGCTCGAAGGCGACTACAGCATCAACCTGCGCCGCGCACCCGACGTCCGGGTCGCGTGCGAAGAGGCGTGGGGCGCGGCCGATGGCGAAGCTTCCGCGGCGTCGCTGCGCGAAATTCTGAGTCTGGTCGGCGCCCACGAATGGCGCAAGAAGGGTGTCGAGATCGCGGCGCTGAACGGCGCGCGCATTCATCCGTACTACGGTGTGTTCTCGCCGGTGCGCGGCGAATACGTCGATCTCGTCGCGCGCACGGCGCTGCCGTCGCTCGAAAAGGCCTTCGACATCGGCACGGGCACGGGCGTGCTCGCCGCCGTGCTCGCCTCGCGCGGCGTGAAGAACGTGGTCGCGACTGATCAGGACGCCCGCGCGCTGGCTTGCGCGAACGAGAACCTTGACCGCCTCGGCTACGCCGCGCAGGTCGAGGTCGTCGAGGCGGATCTGTTCCCGCCGGGGCGCGCGCCGCTCATCGTCTGCAATCCGCCATGGGTGCCGGCGCGGCCCGCGTCGCCCATCGAGTACGCCGTGTTCGATCCCGAGAGCCGCATGCTGCGCGGCTTTCTCGGCGGCCTCAAGGATCATCTCGAGACGGGTGGCGAGGGGTGGTTGATTTTGTCCGACTTCGCGGAGCATCTCGGGTTGCGCACGCGCGAATCGCTCATCGAGATGATCGTGGAGGCGGGGCTCGAAGTGGTGGGCCGGGAGGACATTCGCCCGCGGCACCCGAAAGCGTCGGATCCGACCGATCCGCTCTATCGTGCGCGCGCGGCCGAACTGACGTCGCTGTGGCGCCTCAAGGTGCGCGTAGAGTGAGCCGGACGGAAAAAGCGTTGGCAAAAAAGAAGAGGCCGGGCCGCTAACGGCCCGTGCGGGTATCGAGTATCGGCGTCGGCGGCCTGGCTGCCACGCCGGGTGTGCGTCAGATTTACATCGGCTTCAGCCCGGATAGGCCTCGTCGACCTTGAGGCCTGCCAGCTTGAAAATCACGCGCAGCGTTTGTGGCTTGATATCGCGGCGCGACGCCAGTGCCGACATCACGAAATCGAGCACCTTCGCGTACTTCAGCAGAATCAGGCAGGTCTCGAGATCCGAAGGGCCGTCGCGCATGCTTTCCGCGACCCGCAACATCTCCACCGAGATGTCGCGCGCCATTTCCAGCTCCAGTTGCTGCTTTTCCGTCCAGTCGGGAACCGTGACGAGTTTCGTAAGCAGTTCCTGGAATTTTTGCTCTGCGTTTCCGTCAGGTATCGTATTCATTGCATGCCCCATGCAAGGCCGCACAGCGTCGCGCGCTCTTTGCGCAGCGAGGACTGCGCCAGCCTGATTCATCGCAACCGGCACTCCCGGTGCGACCTCCCAATGCGCGCCTGTCGATTCGTTGCCGACCGGTCGCGCTGCGTTTTGGTCCTTTTTTTGGGCATCGGGGACGAAAAAATCCTCGTGTCTTCTATTCAACCCCTCCCTGCTGTCCGCACGTGGGTCAGCGTGCCGGGACGCTATTACGACACTGGCCGCTCTCATGGGTTCGGCAGCCTGGACTCGCTTTTTTCGTAAAATGACAGAATTACTGCAACCCTTCTGTCGCCTGTCGCACGTTTCGCGACATACCACGCCTTTCATCCGATCACGCCGATGTCCAGCAAGACTTACGAAGTCCGTCCGAACCAGTCTGTCGAACTCCTCAAGGAACTCCACATCCTGACGCGCGACGGCAAGATGAACCAGGACAGCCGCCGCAAGCTGAAGCAGGTCTATCACCTGTTCCAGTTCATCGAGCCGCTGCTCAAGGACCTCAAGCAGGATGGCCGCGACGTGACCCTCGTCGATCACGGGGCGGGCAAGTCCTATCTGGGCTTTATTCTCTACGACCTGTTCTTCAAGGATCAGCGCGACAGGTCACACATTTATGGCATCGAGACGCGCGACGAGCTCGTGCAGCACTCGCAGGAACTGGCCAAACGGCTGGGCTTTGGCGGGATGTCGTTCCTGAACCTGTCGGTCGCCGATTCGATCACCTCGCCGCAGCTGCCGCCAACGGTCGATATCGTGACGGCGCTGCATGCCTGCGACACCGCCACCGACGACGCCCTGCGCTTCGCACTCAAGAAGCACGCGCGCTACATCGTGGTCGTGCCGTGCTGCCAGGCCGAGGTGGCGGGAGTACTGCGCCGCAACAAGGGCAAGTCGCTCGGCCAGGCACTCACGGAGATCTGGCGCCATCCGCTGCATACGCGCGAATTCGGCAGCCAGATCACCAACGTGCTGCGCTGTCTGCAACTCGAGGCGCACGGCTATCAGGTGAGCGTGACGGAACTGGTGGGCTGGGAGCACTCGATGAAGAACGAACTCATCATCGCCCAGTACAAGGATTTGCCGCGGCGCCGTCCGGCGGAGCGGCTCAACGAGATTCTCGAGACGTTCGGGCTGGCGGACCTGCGCGAGCGCTTTTTCGCCGACGAGGGCGAGGCGGCCGCCGAAGCGGCAATCGAAGGCTGAACCTGCGGGCAGCGCGGCGTCAGTCGCGCTTGCTCATCCAGTCTTGCCAACCTGCGAAGCCGAGCTTGCGAAGCGTTTCCTGGTTGCGTTCGTAGATGTCGGCGGCGTCGGGGAACGCCTCGACTGCGCGCTCGATGCTCGCTTCTCGCAGCAGATGCAGGATCGGGTAAGGCGCGCGGTTCGTGTAGTTCTCGATGTCGTCGGACTCGGCGCCCTCGAACTGGAATTGCGGGTGAAAGCTCGCGACCTGAAGCGTGCCTTCGAGCCGCAACTGCTGCACGAGGCGCTCGGCAAACCAGGTCGCGTCATTGAAATCGGCGAAGTCGGCAAGCGTGTGGGGCAGGATCAGGAGCGTCGTGTCGATCTCGGTGTCATCGGCCTGTGCCAGCGTTTGCAACTCGCGTTCGAGATCGGTGAGGACACCTTCCAGATCGGTCGCCTCGCTGATCACGTAGCGAATCTGGTTCTTCACGTGCACGCTTTTCGCAAATGGGCAGAGGTTCAGCCCGATCACGGCGCGCGTGAGCCAGTGGCGGGTCGCTTCGAGAATGGCGGCGTGGTCGGGGGACAGAGCAGCGGTTTCGTTCATCGTGACATTTTACGGGCGGCTAGCGCCCGGGACATGCCGCCTCGATCAACAGCTTTGCCATGCGCGGCGCAGCGAGAATCGCGCCGCACCCGGGGCCGTAAGTCTGGCTTGCGGCATAGATGCCTTCGACGAGCAGCGCGAGTTCCTCGGCGAGCGCGACCGGGTCTTTGGCTCCGGCTTCCTGTGCGAGCGCGGTGAGCCGCGCCATGAGCCGCGTCTTGTTGTTGTCGACGCTGCGCCGCGCGGGGTGGGTGGCGTCGGGAAATTCGGTCGCGACGTTGACGAACGGGCAGCCGCGATAATCCGGCACCGAGGCGCGGCGCGCGAGGTCCTCGAAATACTGCACCAACTGCTTTGCCGGTTCACCCGGATGCTTCGCGAGACTTTCGTCGAAGCGCTCGAAAAAGCGCACGTCGCAGCGCTGCAGGTAGGCGACGACAAGATCGTCCTTCGACGAAAACTGCCGGTACAGGCTCATCTTGTTCACGCCGGCGCGCTCGACTACGGCCTCGATGCCGACCGCGCGCACGCCTTCGCGATAGAACAGCTCATCGGCGGCGCGCAACAGGTGCTCGTGCGCGCGTGCACCAGCCGTCTGCGCGCGGGGGCGGGGCGTGCGGGCAGCGGCGCTAGCGGTTTCCTCGTGGCCTTCGTGTTTCATGAGGGCATCTCGCGATCAGGGTGATTGCTTGACATGTTACCGAGCGGTAACTACTATCGCAACACACTTGTGACCGATCGGTAACAATCAAAGCGATGGCGAATGTCGCGGCGAGCGGTCATGCCAACGAAAACATCGGCATGTCGAATCCGGCGCGCCGCGACAGGAGCACCAATGGACTGGGCAGCGAGGCGAATAGGCGGACGTTTCCACTACGGATGGCTCGTCGTGGCGGTGGTGTTTCTGGTGCTGCTGGCGGCGGCCGGCACGCGTGCGACGCCCAGCGTGATGATGGTGCCGCTCGAGCATCAGTTCGGCTGGAGCCGGGCGACGATCTCGCTCGCCATCTCGGTGAATATCGCGCTCTACGGCCTCATGGGCCCGTTTGCGGCGGCGGCCATGCAGCGCTTCGGCGTGCGTCCCACGCTGCTCGCGGCGCTCGGCACCATGGCGGCGGGCGTGGCGCTTTCCGCGCTGATGACGCATCCGTGGCAGATGATCCTGATCTGGGGCGTGATGGTGGGCGGCGCCACCGGCGTCGCGGCGCTCTCGCTCTCGGCGACCGTCGTGACGCGCTGGTTCCACTCGCACCGCGGGCTGGCCATGGGCATCCTCACCGCGAGTTCGGCCACGGGCCAGCTCGTGTTCCTGCCGCTCCTCGCGGCGATCGTGGAGAAGCACGGCTGGCAGTCGGTGGTGCTCGTGGTCGCGGTGGCCGCCGCCGCGGTGCTGCCGCTCGTGCTGTTCCTGCTGCCCGAGCGGCCCGCGAGCGTGAATCTGCGCCCGTTCGGCGAGGACGAGAGCACCCCCGTCGCGCCGCCCGCGCCGCATCAGAATCCGCTGAAGATCGCGTTCGACGCGCTCTTCTCGGCAAGCCGCACGCGCGACTTCTGGCTGCTGTTCTTCAGCTTCTTCATCTGCGGCGCCAGCACGAATGGCTACGTGGGCACGCACCTCATCGCCATGTGCGGCGACTACGGCATGACCGAAGTGCAGGGTGCATCGCTGCTCGCGACGATGGGTATTTTCGACCTGTTCGGCACGACGCTCTCGGGCTGGCTCTCGGATCGTTTCAATAGCCGCTTGCTGCTGTTCTGGTACTACGGGCTGCGCGGACTTTCGCTGATCTATTTGCCGCACGCGTTCGGCATCGACTTCTTCGGGCTGCCGATCTTCGCGGTGTTCTACGGCCTCGACTGGATCGCGACGGTGCCGCCGACCGTGCGGCTCGCCACCGATGTGTTCGGCAAGGAGCGCGCGCCGATCGTGTTCGGCTGGGTCGTGGCGGGCCATCAGCTCGGCGCGGCATTCGCGGCGTTCGGCGCAGGGCTGCTGCGCTCGAGCCTCGGCACCTATACGGTGGCGTCGATGATTTCGGGCGGCCTGTGCCTCGTGGCGTCGTTCCTCGTGCTGCGCATCAACCGCGGGCCGCGCGCCGTGGGCGTGCAAACGGCCTGACGCGGCCGTAACGACTTTACAGCGCCGGTTCGCACTTCGGCGCACGCCGACAGGCGACGCATCAGCGTCGCCTGTTGCGTTTGAGCGGATTTCACGCGCTGCGGTTATTCTAATGACCCCCGGGCAAGCCGCCCGTCACCCCAAGGACACACAAGGCATGACGAAGCACAAACCCGCACCGACAGCCGTGCCCATTCACGAACTCATCGCCGGCCGCTGGAGCCCGCGCGCCTATTCGAGCGAGCCGGTGAGCCGCGAGGCGCTGCACGCGGTGATCGAGGCGGCGCGCTGGGCGCCCTCCGGCTACAACCTGCAGCCGTGGCGCTTTATCGTGTTCGACCGCAGCGCCGACGAAGTCGCGTTCAAGCGCGCATTCGCGACGCTCGTGCCGTTCAACCAGCAGTGGAACGCGCCGGCGTCGGTGCTGATTGCGGTGACGGCACACACGCTCAACGCGAAGGGCGAAGTCAACCGCACGGCGCAATACGATGCGGGCGCCGCAGCCATGTCGCTCGTGCTCCAGGCGCATGCGCTGGGTCTCGCGGCGCACCAGATGAGCGGTTTCGACGTCCAGGCGTTCCGCACGGAATTCGCGCTGCCCAACGACGTGGAGCCGCTCTCGATCATCTCGATCGGCCACTACGGCGAAGCCGAGAAGCTGGAGCCTGTGCTGCGCGACCGTGAAAAGGCGGAACGTACGCGCTCGGCGATGGGCGACATCGCCTACGCGAACGCCTGGAAGCAGCCGTTCAAGGGCTGAGCCGGGAGAAACCCCGCGCTTATGAGGGGTTGCGAGCTTTAGCGAAAACGCGCGGCATGGCCCGCGCGTTTTTTCTTGCGGGGTCGCATCGTGGGCCCGCGGTTGCCCCGCGCGGCGCTTTCGTGCTACAAAGCCGATCCCCCCGACCTTTCCTCTCTTGCGCGCGCATTCGCTGCGGCGCGCTCTTGCCATGACCAGCTTCTGCGCGATTGACTTCGGAACCTCCAATTCGGCGGTGGCGCTCCCGGCAGCGGCCGACGGCGCAATGCGCCTCGCGCCCGTGGAAGGCGCACACACCACGTTGCCCACGGCGGTGTTCTTCAACGTCGACGAACACACGCGCGAATTCGGCCGTGCGGCGCTCGCGTCCTATATCGACGGCTTCGACGGCCGGCTGATGCGCTCGATGAAAAGCATCCTCGGCTCGCCGCTCGCCGAGAGCACGACCGACCTCGGCGACGGCAGCGCGATGCCCTATACCGAGATCATCACGATCTTTCTGGAGCACCTGAAACGCAGCGCCGAACGTTGCTCGGGCACGCCGATCTCGCGCGCGGTGCTCGGCCGTCCGGTGTTCTTCGTCGATGAAGACCCGCGCGCCGATCAGCTCGCCCAGGACCAGCTCGAAGCCGCGGCGCGCCGGGTGGGCTTTCGCGAGATCGAGTTCCAGTACGAGCCGATCGCGGCGGCGTTCGACTACGAGTCGCGTCTCGCGGAGGAAGGGCTCGTGCTCGTCGCCGACATTGGCGGCGGCACGTCGGACTTCTCGCTCGTGCGCGTGGGGCCCGATCGCATGACGCGGCTCGAACGCAAGGACGACGTACTCGCGCACCACGGCGTGCACGTGGCGGGCACCGACTTCGACCGCCGCGTCGAACTCGCGACCATCCTGCGCGAACTGGGCTACCAGTCGCTCGACCCCGAAGGCCGCGAGGTGCCGAACCGCATCTATTTCGATCTGGCGACGTGGCATCTCATCAACACGATCTACACACCGAGGCGCGCGACCGAGCTGAAGCTCATGCGCCACCTGTACACCGATACGCGCCATCACGACCGGCTGATGCGGGTGGTCGACGAGCGTCTGGGTCACGCGCTCACGGCGCGCGCGGAGGAGGCGAAGATCGGCGTTTCGGCGGGCGGGGAGACGATGATCGACCTCGAGGCTGTAGAGGCAGACTTGCGTCTGGCGTTCGGCGACACGCAACTCGTCGAGGCGGGGCGCGAGGAGACGCGGCGTATCGTGCAGGCCGCGCGCGAAACGGTGCAGGCAGCGGGGGTCGCGCCGGCTCAGGTGAGTGCGCTTTACTTCACGGGCGGCTCGACCGGCCTCGCGTTCCTGACGCAGGCGCTGGCCGAGGCGTTTCCGCAGTCACGGGCCGTGTTCGGCGATCGTCTCGCCAGCGTGGCGACGGGTCTCGGCATTCACGCGCAGCGCCTTTTCGGCTAAACGCACCAGGCGCCTAAACCTCGCGCTAGAGCGCCAGGCAAGAAAAAACCCCACCTTCCGGAAGAAGCATGGGGTTTTTCGGTAAGCTTGCTAGCCAGGAACTGCGCAGAAGTTGCGTTCAGATCCTAAGAGCCGTAGCAGACCGATGAGCGCAGTACTTAGACCGGCTTGATGTTGGCAGCTTGCTTGCCCTTCGGGCCCGTGCGCACTTCGAATTGAACCTTTTGGTTCTCTTGCAGCGTCTTGAAGCCGTCAACCTTGATTTCCGAGAAGTGCGCGAACAGGTCTTCGCCGCCGCCGTCCGGAGTGATAAAGCCAAAGCCCTTAGCGTCATTGAACCACTTGACGGTACCGGTTTCCATATTACTTTCCTAAAAATGAATGAAGGCCGAAGCCCGAGAGGTGCACGAAAATCAAGGAAGGGGTATGGGACCAGCCGGAGTACCGTTGATGGGCGAACTACGAAAGACCAATTCACACTCGCCGCTTGAAATCCTGCCCGAACTTTATACGGCTAAATGGCAGGAAGGTCAACTAGGTCCCCGGGAAAGTTCGTATTTTTTTGCCACAGGGTCGAAACGAACCCTTACAAAGCTTGATAAGCAAATGACTTTTTTGTATTAGGCCGTCGTTTTCGACGCCCTTCCATGGTGCAACCGGTTAAACTACGCGCCGCGCAGAAGTTGCGCCTACAGGCGCAATCTTTTGTGCGGAGGTACGACAACCGCAGCAAACCCGCCCGCACAACAGACGGGATAAACGCGGTGTCGAGCTGCTCTCGAAACAGGAGAAGACGTGAAAAGTTCTATTCAACGGAACATCGGCCCGTTCGCGCTGATGTTCACCGGCCTCGGGTCGATCATCG